>DASQCX010000728.1:0-5452 GCA_035634455.1 Burkholderiaceae bacterium | reverse complement strand
CTCGACTTCGCGTCGCCCGTGAGCGGCCTGGGCGGCAAGATGGGCCTGGACGCGACGTCGAAGTGGCCCGGCGAGACGAACCGCGAATGGGGCCGTCCCATCACGATGGCGGGCGCGTTGACCAAGGAGACGGAGGCGCGGCTGGAGGGCCTTTTCGCGCAAGTCATGAGCGGCGTCAAGCCCGCCTGACACTATCAGGACGGCCGGATCCTTCATCGATATTTCCTTGCGGCACCGGGTCGCGAGGACTATCTTTGAACTGCCTCAACGAGGCACTCCCCTCTGCGCAGTCGATGCGCAATCGGAGCCCCGGGCGTTCTGCTCCGGAGCCCCAAAGGACGACGTTCAAGTCGCCCAGGAAGCCCCGATCATCCTCAAGTGGTCGGGGCTTCGTCATTTCTGCGGGGCCTCGGCGGGCGCGGTCAGCGCGCCCAGGACCTCGTGCAGCGCCGCGTGCATCCGCAGCGCGCCCTGGCCCGACGGCATCCAGCTGAGCAACGCCGAATCGGCGGGCCAGGCCGCGCCCATGGGCGCGGGCGTGACGCGGATCGGCGTCGACGCCGCTGCCGCCCGGAACTCGCGCAGCGCGCGCGGCATGTGGACGGCGCTGGTCACGAGCACGATCTCGGCGACGCCGGCCGGCCGCAGCAGCGCGACGGAGTAGCCGGCGTTCTCGTGCGTGTCGCGCGAGGCCGTCTCGACCCAGCGCAGCGGCAGGCCGTACTCGTCGCGGGCGATCTGCGCCATGCGTTCGGCCTCGGGCATCGCGCCGCTGGGCTGCGCCCAGCCCAGTCCGCCGGAGCCGGCCACGGGGATGCCGGTCTGGCGGCCGAGCCACACGCCGTAGCGCAGGCGCTGCAGCGAGACGCTGGCCAGGTCGCCGCTGCCGTATTCGCGCGCATCCGCGTCCATGCCGCCGCCCAGGACGACGATGGCCATGGGCGTTCCCGCCGCGGCGCGGGCCTTGAGTTGCGCGCGCTGTCCGGCGTCGAGCGGCGGCGGCGGCGACAGCCAGGACTGCTCCACCCAGCGCGCGGCGCCGATGCAGCAACCGAGCCAGAGGCCCACGCACCCGACCGCCGCCAGCAGGCGCCCCGTGCGCGGACGCGAGCGCGCGATACCCAGGCCCGCCAGCACGAGCACGAGGAACGGTACCGGCGGCAGCACCAGGGCGGCCACGACGGGCTTGAGGGCGCCGAGCCCTGCGGACGTCAACCAGTCGGCAATCATCGCCGGCATCGACCTCGAACTAGGGGGAGTGGATCGCTCAGGGCGCGAGGCGCTCGCGCGTCCAGGCACCGCCGGCCAGCCGGTAGCGCAACCGGTCGTGCAGGCGCGACTTGCGGCCCTGCCAGAACTCCCAGGTGTCGGGCTTCAGGCGGAAGCCGCCCCAGTGCGGCGGACGCGGCGGATTCAGCAGGAACCGCGCCGCGAACTTCGCGGCGTTGGCCGCCAGCACCGCGCGCGAGGCGATCACCTCGCTCTGCGGCGAGGCCCACGCGCCGATGCGCGAGTCGAGCGGGCGCGAGGCGAAGTAGGCGTCCGACTCGGCGTCGTCCACGCGCTCGACGGGGCCCTCGATGCGCACCACGCGCTCGAGCTCGACCCAGTGGAACTGCAGCGCGGCGAACGGGTGCACGGCGAGCTCGCGGCCCTTGCGGCTGTCGTAGTTGGTGAACCAGACGATGCCGCGTTCGTCGCAGCCCTTGATCAGCACGATGCGCGTCGACGGCCGGCCGTCGGCGCCGACGGTCGCGAGCGTCATTGCGTTCGGCTCGGGCACCTTCGCGGCGAAGGCCTCGTCCATCCATGTCTTGAATTGACGCAGCGGGTCGAGCGCCGCGTCGCTCTCCTTGAGCGCGTCGCGTTCGTAGCTCTTGCGTTCGTCGGCGAGGTTCTGCGAATGATCCATCTGCACAGTTTAGGGGAACGCCTTAGGTAAACCTCCCACTGGAACAAAAGGGGTTTGGCAACCATTCTTGAGGCACATGACCATTCAATGTGCGGCCGCCTGGAAGGACGCCGCGCGCCAGGCGCCCATGAAAAACGAACCGGCCGTCGTCGTGCTGGCAGCAGGCGCAGGGACCCGCTATCAGGGAACACGTCACAAGCTCAGCGAGCAGCTGGGCGGCGACAGCGTGCTCGTGCGAACCCTGCGCAATGCCATCGCCTCCGAGATGTCGGTCGTGCTGGTCGTTTCCGAAGCGCTGGTGCCCGAGGCCAGCGGCCTGGTGGCACCGGAGGACATGGTCGTGGTCGACAGCCGCGTGCCGGCGGGCTGGGGCATGGGCGACTCGATCGCGGCGGGCGTGTCCATGCACGCGA
The DNA here is from genome assembly GCA_035634455.1 of Burkholderiaceae bacterium. Lineage (GTDB taxonomy): Bacteria > Pseudomonadota > Gammaproteobacteria > Burkholderiales > Burkholderiaceae_C > Scleromatobacter. The sequence continues at coordinate 3,127 of DASQCX010000728.1, read as the reverse complement.
GCGCCACGGGCTGGCTCGTGCTGCCGGCCGACATGCCGCTGGTCAAGCCGAGCAGCCTGCGCGCGGTGGCACAGGCGCTCGACCAGCAACCCATCGCATTCGCGCAGCATCGCGGCCGCCGCGGCCATCCGGTGGGCTTCGGGGCCGAGCTGTTCTCGGAACTCGTGATGCTCAAGGGCGACGAGGGCGCGCGCCGCCTGCTCGCGCGCTATCCCACCGCCGCGGTGGAGCTCGACGACCCCGGCGTGCTGTTCGACATCGACACCGTCGACGACCTCGCCGTCGCGCGACGGCGCATCGACGGGGCGTCCAGGATCACGCTCTAGCGACCTCGCCTCGCGCTCGCGCGCCGCGCCGGGAAGGCGCACACTGCGCTGGCGGGCGCACCGGTTGCCGTCCGGCTGGCGTCCCGCAATCGACATGTCATTCCCCGTTGCCTGCGCTGGTTTGACCATGTAACGGAGTTACCGGATAATCAAGCCATGAGTTACACCGCCACGCCTCCTCTGAACGCGACCGTCGCCGCGGTCACCGAGCGCATCCGCCGCCGCAGCGCCGGCACGCGCGCCGACTACCTCGGCCACGTCGACGCCCTGCGCACGCGTGCGCGCGGCGCGGAGCGCCTGGGCTGCGCCAACGTCGCCCACGCGTTCGCCGGCATGCCGCCCAACGACAAGCTGCGCGTGGTGGCCGAGCGCGCGCCGCACATCGGCGTCGTCACGGCCTACAACGACATGCTGTCGGCCCACCAGCCCTACGAGGGCTACCCCGAGCAGATCCGGCGCGACGCCGCCGCGCTGGGCGCCACGGTGCAGGTGGCCGGCGGCGTGCCGGCCATGTGCGACGGCGTCACGCAGGGCGCGCCGGGCATGGAGCTGTCGCTGTTCTCGCGCGACACCATCGCCATGTCCACCGCCATCGCGCTGTCGCACGACGTGTTCGACGCCGTGCTGCTGCTGGGCATCTGCGACAAGATCGTGCCGGGCCTGCTGATCGGCGCGCTGCAGTTCGGCCACCTGCCGTGCGTGTTCGTGCCGGCGGGGCCGATGTCCACGGGCCTGTCGAACAAGGCCAAGTCCAAGGTGCGCGAGCAGGCCGCGCAAGGCCTGGTCGGCCGCGCCGAGCTGCTGGCCGCCGAGAGCCAGGCCTACCACGGCCCCGGCACCTGCACCTTCTACGGCACCGCCAACTCCAACCAGATGCTGCTGGAGGCGATGGGCCTGCACGTGCCCGGCGCGGCCTTCGTGCATCCGCACAGCGAGCTGCGCACCGCGCTCAACACCGAGGCCGTCCGGACGGCGCTGTCGCTCACGCGCGAGCGCCGCGACGTGCCGATCGGCGTGCAGGTCGACGAGCGCTGCATCGTCAACGCGATGATCGCGCTGCTGGCCACCGGCGGCTCCACCAACCACCTGATCCACTGGGTGGCCGTGGCGCGCGCCGCGGGCATCCTGATCGACTGGTCGGACTTCGCGGAGCTGTCCGGCGTGATCCCGCTGCTGGCGCGCGTCTACCCGAACGGCAGCGCCGACGTGAACCAGTTCCAGGCCGCGGGCGGCCCGGGCTTCGTGCTGCGCGAGCTGCTCGAGGCCGGACTCGCGCACGCGGACGTCGCCACCGTCGCCGAGGGCGGCATGGCGGCCTACGGCCAGGTGCCGTCGCTGCATGCCGGCAAGGTGCTGTGGACGCCGCTGCCCGAAGCCTCCGGCGACGACGCCGTCGTGCGCACCGCCGACGAGCCGTTCAGCGCCACCGGCGGGCTGAAGCTGCTGGAGGGCAACCTCGGGCGCTCGGTGATCAAGGTGTCGGCGGTGCCGGCGGACAAGCACGTCATCGAGGCGCCGGCCCGGGTGTTCGACGCGCAGTAGGACCTGCTCAAGGCCTTCCAGGCCGGCACGCTGGAGAAGGACTTCGTGGCCGTCGTGCGCTGGCAGGGCCCGCGCGCCAACGGCATGCCCGAGCTGCACAAGCTGACACCGCCGCTGGCGGTGCTGCAGGGCCGCGGCTTCAAGGTGGCGCTGGTCACCGACGGCCGCATGAGCGGCGCGTCGGGCAACGTGCCGGCCGCGATCCACGTCAGCCCCGAGGCGCTGGGCGGCGGCCCGCTGGCCAAGGTGCGCGACGGCGACATGATCCGCCTGGACGCCGTGGCCGGCACGCTGCAGGTGCTGGTGCCCGAGGCCGAGTGGGCCGCGCGCCCGCTGGCCGAGCGTAGCCAGGCGCTGGCCGAGGCGCACGGCGCCGGCTTCGGCCGCAACCTCTTCGCCGGCATGCGGCGCAACGTCACGACTGCCGAGGAGGGCGCCTGCACGTGGCTGCCCTGACGCGTCGTCGCATCACCGAATCCAATGAACATTGAACAGGACACTTCCATGGACCCGCGCGAACTCGCCTCCTACGGCCCGGTCATCCCGGTCATCGTCATCGACCGCCTCGAGGACGCCGTCCCCATGGCCAAGGCGCTGGTCGCCGGCGGCGTGCGCGTGCTGGAGGTGACGCTGCGCACCGCGGCCGGCCTGCCGGCGATCCAGGCCATCGCGCGCGACGTGCCCCAGGCCATCGTCGGCGCGGGCACCGTGCGCAGCGCCGAGGACGTGCATGCCGCCCACGCGGCGGGCGCGAAGTTCATCGTCAGCCCGGGCTACACGCGGGCCGTGGGCGACGCCTGCAAGTCGCTCGGCGTCGCGCTGCTGCCGGGCGTGTCTACCGGCAGCGAGATCATGATGGCGGCCGACGACGGCTTCGACTTCCTCAAGCTGTTCCCGGCCACCGCGGTGGGCGGCATCCCGCTGCTGAAGGCCTTCTCCGGCCCGTTCGCCGACATCGCGTTCTGCCCCACGGGCGGCGTGACCCTCGAGACCGCGCCGCAGTTCCTCGCGCTGCCCAACGTGAAGGTGGTGGGCGGCTCCTGGCTGACGCCGGCCGACGCCATGAAGAGCGGCGACTGGGCGCGCATCACCGAGTTGGCGAGGCAGGCGTCGGCGATCCGCGCCTGAGCGCGCCGAGCCGCTATTTCGCCGCGGCCTCGCGCCGCCGCTCCTCGGCGGCCTGCATCGCCTGCGCCAGCGCGTCGGCCTCGGGCTGGCGCTGCGCCGCCGAGTCGGCTTCCAGGCCCAGCACGACGCCG
>DASQCX010000727.1:0-1627 GCA_035634455.1 Burkholderiaceae bacterium | reverse complement strand
CGGGGCGGAAGTTGGTGACGTAGTTCTTCAGCAGCGCCGGCGTGTCGCGCGACGGGTCGACCGTGATGAACACCACCTGCACCTTGGCAGCGTCGGGGCCCAGCGTCTTCAGGATGCCGGAGAGCTCGGCCATCGTCGTCGGGCAGGCGTCGGGGCATTGCGTGTAGCCGAAGAAGACGACGGTGACCTTGCCCTTGAAGTCGGCCAGCGTGCGCGGCTTGCCGTCGAAGTCGGGCAAGCTGAAGCCCTGCGCGTACCTGGCGCCGGTGAGGTCGATGGCGTTGAAGTGGTGCGCCGGCGCGGCGCGGTCGCAGCCGGCGAGCACCAGCGCGCTCGCGGCGGCCACGGCGAGGAAGAATCGGCGGAGGGTCATCGCGGGATGTAGTGGTCGATCAGCAGCGCCGCGAACAGCAGCGACAGGTACAGGATCGAGAAGCGGAAGGTGCGGCGCGCCAGCGCGTCGCTGTAGTGGCGCCAGAGCTTGAACGCGTAGCCGCAGAACGTCGCGCCCAGGATCGCCGCGGACACGAGGTAGAACCAGCCGCTGAGCCCGCTGACGAAGGGCAGCAGCGTGCCGGCAAGCAGCACCAGCGTGTAGAGGAACACGTGCAGCTTGGTGAAGTCCGGGCCGTGCGTGACGGGCAGCATCGGCAGGCCGGCCTTTCGGTAGTCCTCCGTGCGGTACAGCGCCAGCGCCCAGAAGTGCGGCGGCGTCCACAGGAAGATGATCAGGCACAGCAGCCAGGCGTCGGCGCTCGCCTCGCCGCGCATCGCGGCCCAGCCCAGCACCGGCGGCATCGCGCCGGACGCCCCGCCGATCACGATGTTCTGCGGCGTGTTCGGCTTGAGCAGCAGCGTGTAGATCACGGCGTAGCCGATGAAGGTGGCCAGCGTCAGCCACAGCGTGATCGCGTTGACCCAGATCAGCAGGATCGCCGCGCCCAGCCCGCACAGCAGCGCCGAGAACAGCAGCGCCTGCCGGTCGGTGAGCTCGCCCTTGGCGGTCGGGCGCCAGGCGGTGCGCGTCATGCGGCGGTCGATCTCCTGCTCGACGAGGCAGTTGAACGCGGCCGCCGCGGCGGCGACGAGCCAGATGCCCGCGGTGGCGGCCAGCGTGGGCACCAGCGGCGGCCAGCCGGGCACGGCCAGGAACATGCCGATCACCGCGCAGAACACGATGAGCTGCACCACGCGCGGCTTGGTCAGCGCGTAGTACTGGCGCCAGCGCGGCGGCTGCGCCGACGCGGGCGCGGCGGGATCGGGCGAAGGGACGGGGACGGAACTCATGACGAAACCCGGGTTCTCGAATTCAGGGCGGCGGCGACCTCGAAGCCGATGCAGATCACCAGGGCCGCCGCCCCGGCAGTGTGCGCCAGCGCGGCCACCAGCGGCCAGCCCAGCACGACGTTGGACAGGCCGGTGGCCCATTGGACCACCACCAGGCCGGCAATGATGACAGCCGCGCGACGCGCCGTCGGCCCGCGCTTCCAAAGCCGCGCGACCAGCCAGCCCATCGCCGCGGTGAAGACGACGGCGAACAGGCGGTGAGTCCACTGGATGGCCACCAGCGCGGTCATCGCGATCGGCGCGCCGTCGGCGCGGCGGCCCAGCTCGCGCGCGAACGTGA
>DASQCX010000726.1:0-7510 GCA_035634455.1 Burkholderiaceae bacterium | reverse complement strand
CGTTGCGGGTCTTCTGGAAGTCGCTCATGCTCTGCCCTCTCATCGCGGCGTAGACGTGGAGGTTCGACAGGCCGCTGACGGCCGCGAGTTTCTCCAGCAGGAAGAAGATGACGCCGTAGTGCATCAGCGCGCGCCAGTCGCGGCGCGCCAGCAGGTCGCGCTCGACGTCGCTCAGGCCCGCGGCCCGCAGCGCCGCGCCCTCGTCGGCGCGGAACGCCGCGCGCGCCGCGGGATCGACCAGCGTGTGCAGGAACTTGTTGATGCGATAGGCCTTGACGCTGCGCTCCAGCGTGAACGGATAGGTGCCTTCGAGCGCCTCGAGGCCGCGCGTCTCGCGCGCCATGTGCTCGAGATGGCGCCGCGTCTCGGCCTCGCCGGGCGGCACCGCGTGGTTCTCGAACACGAGCGTGGCGATGCCGGTCATCGACGGCAGGGAGTACGCCTGGTGGCGCGGCGTGACGTTGGCCGACAGCGCGCCGCGCATCACCAGCCACATGACGACCTCGGCGCTCTCGTAACCGCCCAGCGTGGCGAGTTCCGCCACCGTCATCTCCGTGAGCCGCACCGGGTCGTTGACGATGAGGTCGAGGAACCTCGCGTCCCACTCGGTGTTGTTGAAGCCGGCACGCTCGCCGTGCACCTGATGCGAGAGCCCGCCCGTGGCGATGACGGCCACGCGCAGGTCCTGCGGGAAGCTCTCCACCGCGCGCCGCAGCGCCTGGCCCAGCTTCCAGCAGCGGCGCGCGCTCGGGCCCGGCGTCTGCAGCACGCCCACCTGCAGCGGCACGACGGGGAACGGCCAGCCGTCCTCGTGCTCGCACAGCACCGACAGCGGCGAGAAGCAGCCGTGGTCGAGCGGCCGGTCCTGGAAGAACGACAGGTCGAACTCGTCGGCGGTCAGCGACGCGCCGATGTGCGCGGCCAGCGCCGGGTGCCCCTGCAGGCCCGGCAGGTCGCGCGGCCCGCCGCCCTCGTCGGCGACCTCGAAGCGCTCGCCCACGCCGAGCGCGAACGCCGAGTAGTGGTCGAAGAAGAACGAGGTGACGTGGTCGTTGTAGACGACGATCGCGACATCGGGCTTCTGTTCCTCGAGCCAGCCCTTGACCGGTTTGAAGGCGTCGATGATCGGGCCCCAGACCGGGTCGTCGCCGGTGGCCTTGTCGTGCGCGAAGCCGATGGTGGGGGTGTGCGAGCAGGCGACGCCGCCGATGATGCGAGCCATGGTCGTGCCTTTCAGACCTGGGCGAGGCGCGCCTCGCCGCCGGGTTCGGCGGGAACCGCCGCCGCGCGGGCCTTGAGCACCGCCAGCCCGGCCAGCAGCGCGGGGACGGCCAGCAGCGCGATGATCGCGCCGAAACCCCAGCCCGCGGCCAGGAATACGCCGCCGATGCTCGACCCGAGGATGCTGCCGAAGCGCCCCATGCCCAGCATCCAGCTGACGCCGGTGGCGCGCGCCATCGTCGGGTAGCAGCTCGGCGCGAAGGCGTTCAGGCCGGTCTGCGCGCCGCTCATGAAGAAGCCGGCCGCGGCGACGAGCAGCCCCAGCGACGCCGACAGCGGGCCCGCGGCGGACAGCGCGACGATGCACGCGGCGCCGAGCGCGTAGGCCGCGCCGATCACGCGCGTCGGCGCGACGTGGTCCATCGCCCAGCCGACCAGGATCGCGCCCACCGTGCCGCCGATCTGGAACATCGCGGTGACGCTGGCGGCCGTGGCGATCGGCAGGCCGGCGTCCTTGATCAGCGTCGGCAGCCAGCCCGTCAGCAGGTAGATCACCAGCAGGCCCATGAAGTAGGTCGTCCACAGCGCGACGGTCATCCCGCCGTAGCCGCGCGAGAACAGCACGCGCGTCGGCGCCTTGCCCTGCAGCGCGGGCTCGGGGGCGACGAACACGGTGCCCGGCTCGAAGCGCGTGCGGCAGATGCGGCCCAGCACCGCGCCGATGCGCTGCGCGGCGACCTGGCGCACGACCATGAAGCGCGCCGACTCCGGCAGCAGCACGACCAGCAGCGGCACCAGCAGCAGCGGCAGCGCGCCGCCGGCCTGCAGCACCGAGCGCCAGCCGGAGTGCGGGATCAGCCACGCCGCCGCGAAGCCGACGACGCCCGAGCCCAGGTTGAAGCCGGTGAACATGACGGCGATCAGCAGCGAACGCGAGCGCTGCGGCACGTACTCGGACAGCAGTGTCGTCGAGTTGGGCATCGCCGCGCCCAGGCCCAGGCCGGTGAGCAGGCGCAGCGCGGCCATCTCGGTGAGGTTGCCCGTCAGCGACGTCAGCGCCGTGAAGATGCCGAACAGCAGCACCGACGCGGTCAGCACCGTCTTGCGGCCGAAGCGGTCGGACGCCGGGCCGGCCACCAGCGCGCCCAGCACGAGGCCGACCGGCGCCGCGCTCATCACCAGGCCGAAGGCGGCGCGCGAGGCGTGCCATTCCTGCAGGATGGACGGCGCGAGGAAGCCCATGATGGCCACGTCCATGCCGTCGGCGGCCACCACCAGGAAGCACAGGGCCAGCAGCAGCCATTGCATGGGGCCCATCGGCCGTTCGTCGATGAACGCCTTGACGTCCACGTGCGGGGTAATGCTCATGAGTTGTCTCCGTTCGGCTCGAGCCGATTTCAGTCGATGTAGCGCAATCCGGCCGCGGCGAGCATGCCGCGCATTTCGTAGATGTCCAGGCCGAGTTCGCCGGCCGCCAGGCGCCGGCGCTTTGCTTCTTCGTTGGCCTCGCGCTTCACGGCGGCCGCGGCCACTTCGACGGCGCGGTCGGCCGGCACGACCACCACGCCGTCGTCGTCCGCGATCACCGCGTCGCCCGGGTTCACCAGCGCGCCGGCGCAGACGATGGGGATGTTGACCGAGCCCAGCGTCGCCTTGACCGTGCCCTTGGCGCAGTGGGCGCGCGCGAACACGGGGAAGGCCATCTCGCGCAGCGTCTGCACGTCGCGCACGCCGCCGTCGATCACCAGGCCCGTCGCGCCGCGGGCGCGGAACGAGGTGGCCAGCAGGTCGCCGAAGAAGCCGTCGATGTTGGGCGTGATGCAGGCGGCGACGACGATGTCGCCCGGCTGGATCTGCTCCGCGGCCACGTGCATCATCCAGTTGTCGCCGGGCTGCAGCAGCACGGTGACGGCGCTGCCGCCGGCGCGCGTGCCCGGCTGGATCGGCGGAAGCACGGGCAACGCCAGGCCGGTGCGGCCCATCGCCTCGTGGACGGTCGCCGTGCCCAGCTTCGCGAGCGCGGCGACGGCGTCCTTGTTCGCGCGCTGGATGCCGCGCTTGACGATGCCCAGCGTGGTCATTGCGTCCCGTCCTTGCGTGCGTCGAGTGCCGCGGCCAGGCGCGGGTACACGCGGCGGGCGTTGCCCTCGAAGATCTGTTGGCGCTGGGCGTCGTTCAGCGCGGGCGTCGCCTCGATGAAGCGGCGCGTGTCGTCGTAGGCGTGGCCCGTCTCCGGATCGATGCCGCGCACGGCGCCGATCATCTCGGAGGCGAACAGCACGTTGTCGACCGGGATCACCCGGGTCAGCAGGTCGATGCCCGGCTGGTGGTAGACGCAGGTGTCGAAGAAGACGTTCTTGAGCAGGTGCTCGGACAGCGGCGGCTTGTTCATCTCCTGCGCCAGGCCGCGGAACCGGCCCCAGTGGTAGGGCACCGCGCCGCCGCCGTGCGGGATCACGAAGCGCAGCGTCGGGAAGTCCTTGAACAGGTCGGAGGTCAGGCACTGCATGAAGGCGGTGGTGTCCGCGTTCAGGTAGTGCGCGCCCGTCGTGTGGAAGCAGGCGTTGCAGCTGGTGCTGACGTGGATCATCGCGGGGATGTCCAGTTCGACCATGCGCTCGTAGATCGGGTACCAGTGGCGGTCCGACAGCGGCGGCGACGTCCAGTGGCCGCCGGACGGATCGGGGTTCAGGTTCAGCGCGACGAAGCCGTGCTCCCTCACGCAGCGATCGAGTTCCGGCAGGCAGGTCTTGGTATCGACGCCCGGCGACTGCGGCAGCATCGCCGCGCCGACGAAGCTGTCCGGGAACAGGCCGGCGACGCGCGCGCACAGCTCGTTGCAGATCGCGGCCCAGGTCGCGCTCGTCTCGAAGCCGCCCACGTGGTGCGCCATGAAGCTGGCGCGCGGCGAGAACACGGTCAGGTCGATGCCGCGCTCGCGCATCTTCGCGAGCTGGTTCGTCTCGATGGACTCGCGCAGCTCGTCGTCGGAGATCTTCAGCGCGGCGCGCGAGGGCGTGAGCGCCGGGTCGGCCAGGCCGGCGACCTGCTGGTGGCGCCATTGCTCCAGCGCCTTGGGCGCCGTCGTGTAATGGCCGTGGATGTCGATGATCATGCAAGGTTTCCAGGGAGGGCGACCCGGCCGCGGAACAGCGCGCGCGCGGTGCGCAGCAGCGCGACGGAGTCGTATTGCCCGGGGCGCTCGCCGAGCGCCAGGCGCACGGTGAACTCGCCGGACGGGTGTTCGATGGACAGGTCGCGCTCGCGCGCGTCCGCGCGCGGCGCGAGGCCGGCGGCCACGGAGCCTTCGAGCACGCAGGCCGTGGCCACCGACACCGCGCCCAGCACGCCGATGGCGTCGTGGCAGCGCCGGGGGATGAAGGTGCGCGTGTGGATCGCGCCGCCGTCGACCGCCGGCGCGACCAGGCTCATCTTGGGCACCACCTTGTGCGCGACGTCGCCCAGGCCCATCAGCCGGCCGGCCTGCAGGCGGATGCCTTCGATGCGCGCCTTCAGCGCCGCGTCGGCGTCGAGCGCCTGCGGCGTCTCGTAGCCGGTCACGTGCAGGTCGGCCGCCCGCATGATCACGACGGGCATGCCGTTGTCGATGCAGGTGACGGCCACGCCGTCGACGACGTCGCGCACGTTGCCGGTGGGCAGCAGCGCGCCGCAGGACGAGCCCGCGATGTCCGAGAAGGTCAGCAGCACCGGCGCGGCCGTGCCGGGCACGCCGCTGATGGCGGTGTCACCGTCGTACTGCACGCGGCCGCCCGGCGTGCGGATCACGGCCGTGCAATGCGAGTCGGTGTTGACCATGCGGATGCGCACGGCGGTCTGCCCGTCGCGCGCCGGCACCAGGCCGTGCTCGATGGCGAACGGGCCGACGCCCGCGAGGATGTTGCCGCAGGTGGGCGCGTAGTCGATGCGCGACTCGGCGGCCACGACCTGGCCGAACAGGTAGTCGACGTCCGCCGCGTCCGAGCGCGCGGGCGAGACGATCGCCACCTTCGTGGTCAGCGGCGTGCCGCCGCCGATGCCGTCGACCTGGCGCGGCTCGCCGTGGCCCATCGCCGCGAGGATCAGCGCGTCGCGCGCCGCCGGATCGGTCGGGAGGTCGGCCGCGAGGAAGTAGGCGCCCTTGGACGTGCCGCCGCGCATGAGCGTGCACGGCAGCTCCCTGGCGAGCGGCGGCGGCGTGGTGGCGGCTGTTTCGGTCAGCATGGCGCCAGTGTCCTGCCGACCTGTTCGGCGCGGGGTGACTTCGATTTTCCCTGGCATCTGACTTTCTTATATGAAAGGGTTAACCCTTGATCTCATCGACGGGCATTCCATAGCAATATTCGCTCCGTGAAATACGACGAGGCACAGCGAAAACTTATCGATGACCGGCATGGCAATGCGCTGGCCATCAACTTGCGACACCTGCGGGCCGCGATCGCCGTCAGCAACCACGGCAGCATCGCGCGCGCCGCCGAGGAGCTGTTCCGCGTGTCCTCCGCGGTGACGCGCTCCATCGCCGAGCTGGAGCAGGCGCTCGGCCTGCCGCTGTTCGAGCGGCGCGCTCGCGGCGTCGTCGCCAATGCCTACGGCGAGAGCGTGCTGCTGCGCGCGCGCCGCATCGAGCACGAGTTCGACCTCGCCAGCGAGCAGCTGGTGGCGCGCGGCGGCGTCAAGGCCTCGCACGACCTGCACTCGACCTTCGCGTCCATCCTCAACGGCCGCCGCCTGGCCATCCTGGCGAGCCTGGCGGAACGGCGCAGCATCACGGCAGTGGCACGCGAGTTCGGCGTCACGCAGCCCGGCATCAGCGCCGCGCTGAAGGACCTGGAGGTGGCCTGCGGCGTGCCGATCTTCGAGCGCTCGGCCCGCGGCATGGCGCCCACGCAGGCCGGCGAGATCCTGATCTTCCACTGCCGGCGCGTGCTGTCCGAGCTGCGCCACATCATGCCCGACCTCGCGGCCATCGAAGGCCGCCTGCAGGGCAGCATCACCGTGGGCGCGCTGCCGCTGGGGCGCACGCACATCCTGCCGCTGGCGATCGCGTCGCTGCTGCGTCGGCATCCGCAGCTGCACGTGGCGACGGTCGAGAGTCCGTACGCGGCGCTGTCCGCCTCGCTGCTCAGCGGCGACGTCGACTTCATCCTCGGCGCGCTGCGCAACGTCCCGCAGGACTCCGAGATCGCCGAGGAACCGTTGATGCTCGACCGCATCTCGGTCATCGCGCGCGCCGGCCATCCGCTGGCAGGGCGCCGGGTCGACTTCAAGGACATGCGCCACGCGGCCTGGGTGCTGTCGCGCCGCGGAGCGCCGTCGCGCGAGCTGTTCGACCGCTTCTTCTCCGACGCCCGCCAGGGGCCGCCGCAGCCCTCGGTCGAAACGGGTGACCTCGCGGTGCTGCGCTGCCTGCTGCTCGAGAGCGACATGCTCACCGCGATCTCCGCGCACCAGCTGCGCTACGAGATCCACGACGGCAGCCTCGTCGTCATCGACTTCCCGCTCGACCGCACGCTGCGCCAGATCGGCATCTCGCTGCGCCAGGGCGCGCTGCCTTCGCCCGGCGCCCGCGCGCTGATGGACGAGGTGCGCAACGTCGTGATGAACAGCCCCGAGTTCCGGGTCTGAGGCCGGACCTCACGCCATCCGATGCGGGATCGATAAGTTTTCTGCCAGGTATCCCGCTCGCGGCGGATGTGGCCGTCGCCCCGGTTCTTACCCTAAGAATAAGTTTGTCTGATGCCAGGGAAGCTCGAACTCACGCGTCGTCGCGCTTGACCGCATGACACTTCGATCCACGGCAATCCTCAAGGAGACAACATGAACACACAGGCCCTCGGTCGCGACGTGGCCGCTTCCACGAACTCCGTCGATGACGTCGCGCCGGGCGACAAGGTCCGCATCGGCGCGATCGCCGGCCTCACCGGCGGCTGCATCATCTGGATCTACGAAGCGCTGGTGTGGGTCGGTATCCAGCACCTCATGCCGCTCCAGGGCATTCCGCGCAACGCCACGGGGCTGGTGTTCGGCAAGGACGTGCAGGAGTCGCTGGGCGCCCTCGCGTACGTCGTGGGCACGGGCATCCACTTCGTGTTCGCGATCGCGTGGGGCATTGGCTTCGCGTTCATCTGGCCGTGGTTCCGCCGCCGCGGCTTCGAAGCGACGTTCGTCGCGCTGTTCTACGCCATCGTCGCGTGGATCGTGATGCACCTGGCCATCATCGCGGCCGGCACGAACCACCCGAACTACGGTGATCCCGCCGTCGTGATCGGGGGCTTCATGTCGCACTTCTTCT
>DASQCX010000725.1:0-1927 GCA_035634455.1 Burkholderiaceae bacterium | reverse complement strand
GACGCGGCTGTCGGCGATGAAGGCGGCCGGCCTCGCACCGCTCGGGCTGGGCGCGGCGCTGGCCGCCTGGCTGGTGATCGGCGGCGCGGCCATCAACCTGGGCGTGACCGCGCTCGCCGGCTGAGCAACGACCCGCAGGCGCATCGCCGGCATGCCCGCCGCCGTATCCGCCGGACGCGGAGATTGGTGGGAATTTGCAAGGCGCATGGCTCCGCGAGCCAACAGCTTGGCCGCGTGTCGCGCGGACCGGGTTCCCCCTCGTATGTCACACAGGGGCAGTGCCTAGTCTCGCGTCACGCCGAATCCGGGCCCGCGAGGCGCCGCCGGACTCGAGCGTTCCGCTCCCAAGCCACCGACGACTCCAGGAGACAAGAATGGACACCCGAGTTCCCGCCCTCCCCGCACGCATCGCCCGGGCCCTCGCCCGGCTGGCACCGGCCCTGGTGCTGACCAGCCTGGCCGCGCAGGCCGGCGCCAACACGCTGACGCAGAACGTGTCGTGGACGATCGACCGCGCCGGCACCAGCACCAAGTACCGCCTGGTCGCGTACGGCGACTCGATCTACGCCGGCTACAACACCAGCATCCTCAACGCCGCGAAGTACTCGGCGCCGACCGTGGACGCGGAATACCTGTCCGCGGCCTGGAACGCCGACATCGAGAGCGTGCGCCGCGCCAAGTCGGGCGCCGTCGCCTCCGACGTCTACACCAACAAGATCGTCGCCGAGAAGTCCTACATGCAGGACAGCTCGACCCGCGTGGTCACCTTCGAGATGTGCGGCAACGACGGCCTGCAGGCGCGCACCGCGTTCAAGAGCCAGACCGGCACCTGCGACTACTCCGGCATGGACGCCGCGGTCAGCACCTGCAAGCAGTACGTCGCCGCCGCGATGGACTACATCAACGCCAACGCGTACGCCGGCGTCAAGGTCAAGGTGATCTCCAACCTGCACTACCCGGGCTATGCGGCGGACGACACGCAGAGCTCGTGCAAGGACGCGAGCACCGGCGCCACCGTCAACCTGCAGACGACGTTCCTGCCGCGCCTGGCCAAGATGAACTACTGGATGTGCGAGTACGCGCGCGAGAAGGGCTTCACCTGCGCCGACAACTTCGCGCAGTTCATGGGCGCCGACTACGACAGCAACGGCGACGGCGTCGTCGACTCCGTGGGCCTGGCCTACGTCGCCGGCGAGAGCGAATCCAGCTACGTGACGCGCATCTCGACGACGCTGCGCTCGACGATCCGAGACGCCAACACGCACTTCGTGTCGTCCGGCACCAGCTACGACTACATCCAGTCCGACGATACCCACCCGACGTATACCGGCGGCACCGTCACCGCCGGCATCTTCGGCGGCACCACGGGCTCGGGCGCGCCGCGCTACACCTCGTTCACCAACGGCAAGAACCCGATCTGGAACCAGTACGGGCACGAGCGCATGGGCTGGGCGGTGTCGACGTCCAACACCTCCGCGCCCTGACGCGCCGCCCCGGCCGGCCCCATGGCCACGCCACCGCGTCACACGCCCGAGCGCGATCGCTGGGGCCCGGCCGTCGGGTTCCTGCTGGTCGCGCTCGGCCTCGTGGGCGGCGCGATCGCGGCCTGGTGGCCGGCGGCCGAGGCGCCGCCGCCCGCGCCCGAGGCCGCGGCGCCCGCCGCATCGGCTGCCTCGATGCAGGTCGCGGCGGCGTCGCCCGACGTGTCCGCCCCCGCGCGCGCCACGCCCGCGCGCGACGCGCGCCCGGGCGCGAGCGCGCCCGCGACCCCGCGCATCCCCCGCGTGCGCGACCCCAACGGCGACCAGACGCCCGACCTCGCCGACTACATCAACGACGGCGAGAAGCCGACGATGAAGGACGTCATCGACCGCCTGCACGCCGCCGGCGTCACCACGGGCCTGGGCGCATTCAACCCGCCCGGCAC
>DASQCX010000724.1:0-1749 GCA_035634455.1 Burkholderiaceae bacterium | reverse complement strand
ATCGCGACGCTCGGCGGCGGCACGCCGGCACGGGGACGTCCGCGCTCCAGCAGCAACTACCGGTTCGGCTTCGTCCTGCCGTCGGCGCGGCGCGGCTTCTTCGACCAGGTCGATCGCGTCATCGCGCAGACGGCGGGCGAGTTCCGGCACCAGCACATCACCGAGGTCACGCATCGCCTGCCCGCCGCGGACGTGAACCAGTTCGCCGCGGAGCTCAACAAGCTGTCCGATCTGGACGGCCTGGCGCTGATCGCGCCCGACCTTCCACCCGTCAAGCTCGCGATCAACGAGCTCGTGCGCGCCGGCGTGCACGTCGTCACCCTGTTCTCCGACGTGCCCGGCTCCATGCGCGCCACGGCCATCGGCGCCGACAACCGCGCCGCGGGCCGGACGGCGGGCCTGCTGATCGGCAACTCGCTGCCGCGCGGGCCCGGCCGCACCTGCGCCCTGCTGTCCCCCGCGACCCGCTATGCGGCGGAGATCGATCGGCGCATCGGCTTCCAGCAGGTGATGGAGGAACGCTTCCCGGACGCCGCCGTGATGCGCCTGTTCGAGATGCCCGAAGCCGACGATGCCGCGCACGACATGGCGCGCGAGATGCTCGCCTCCGTGGAAGGCGATCTCGCCGGGGTCTACAACGTGGGTCCGGGCTCCTTCGGCGTCGCGCGGGCCCTCGCCGAGATGAAGACGCCGCGGCCGCCGATGTTCGTCGCCAACGACCTGCTGGAGGTGCACCGCACCATGCTGATGTCGGGCGCGCTCAGCTACGTGATCAACCAGGACCTGTACAGCGCGATCAGCACTGCGAGCCGCGTGCTCAGAGGCTTGTGCGACGGCGTGCGCGGAGCCCTGTCCGTCGGCAACCCGCGGGTGGAGATTCTCACCTCGGAGAACCTGGCGTGACATCTCGCCACGCGAGCGCCAGAATGACGTTTCCGCCAGAGGGTGCCATGAAGAAGTTCATCGGGTTCGCCGAAGATTTGGTGCACGACGCCACCGATGGCCTGGTGATGGCGCACCCCGATCTCCTGGCGCTGAACCGCAATCCGCTGTTCGTCCATCGGCGCCAGCCCAAGCAGGACCGGGTCGCGGTCGTGAGCGGCGGCGGCTCCGGCCACGAGCCGCTGCACGTGGGCTATGTCGGCTTGGGCATGCTGGATGCGGCGTGCCCCGGGCAGGTGTTCACTTCGCCGCACCCCGACCAGATCGCCGCGGCCGCCGAGCGCGTGCATGCAGGCAAGGGCGTGCTGCTGGTCGCCAAGAACTACGCGGGCGACATGCTGAACTTCGAGAAGGCCACCGAAATGCTCGCCATCGAGCATGCGCTGGTCGTGGTGGACGACGACGTCACCATCGGCAGCGGGCCTCCGGCGGCCGGCCGGCGCGGCATCGCAGGAACGCTGGTCGTCGAGAAGATCGTCGGCGCCGCCGCGGAACGCGGCGACGACCTGCGGCGCTGCCAGGCGATCGGCCAGCGCGTGAATGGCTGCACGGCGTCGATGGGTGTCGCGTTCACCGCCTGCGTCGTGCCCGAGGCGGCCGCGCCCACCTTCGAGATCGGCCCCACCGAGATGGAAGTGGGCGTCGGCATCCATGGCGAGCCCGGCCGCTACCGCCGCGAACTGATGCCTGCGGAGGACATCGTCGAATTGCTGCTGGATGGCATCCTGCGGGACCTCCATCCGGCTCCCGGCCAGGAACTTCTCCTGCACGTGAACGGTTTCGGCGCGACGCCGATGATCGAGCTGT
>DASQCX010000723.1:0-5273 GCA_035634455.1 Burkholderiaceae bacterium | reverse complement strand
CAGCGCCGTCAGCCCGAGCACGGCCGGCGTGCCACATTGGAATTGCTGGATGCCGGCCGCGGGCCGGTAGTCGCCCGTGAACTCGAAGGGCGCCGCATGGCCCAGCCAGCCGGACAGCGGCTGCTGCACGCGGCCGTGGTGGCGCGGGTGCATCCACACGAAGGCCGGCGCGCCGGGGCCGCCGTTCAGGTACTTGTAGCCGCAGCCGATGGCGAAGTCGGCGTTCGCGCCGCCGAGGTCGACGGGCAGCGCGCCGGCGGAGTGCGCGAGATCCCAGACCGTCAGCGCGCCGGCCGCGTGCGCCAGCGCCGTCATCGCGGCCATGTCGTGCAGCGCGCCGGTGCGGTAGTTGACCTGCGTCAGCATCAGCAGCGCGACGTCGCCGCCGCGGCCCTGCGACAGCCGCTCGACGATCGCCGGCGGCTCCAGCAGCTCCAGCGACCAGCCGAGCGTGCGGCACAGGCCCTCGGCGATGTAGAGGTCGGTCGGGAAGTTCTGGCGCTCGCTCACGACGACGCGTCGTCCAGGCGAATCGGCCTGCACGATGCGCGCGGCGGCGCTGAGCACCTTGAACAGGTTGACCGAGGTCGAGTCCGCCGCGACGCACTCGCCCGGCTTCGCGCCGATCAGCGCGCCGATGCGGTCGCCCACGCGCTGCGGCAGCGTGATCCAGCCGGCGTCGTTCCAGCTGCGGATCAGGCCGTCGCCCCACTCCTGCCGGATCGCCGCGGCCACGCGCGCGGGCGTCGCGCGGGGCAGCACGCCCAGCGAGTTGCCGTCGACGTAGATCACGCCTTCTGGCAGCATGAACTGCTCGCGCAGCGGGGCGAGCGCGTCCTCCCGGTCGCGCCGGGCGCAGTCGTCTCTCGTGATCATGGCGGTGGCTCCTGAAACCCCATCCCGCGCGACCCCACGTACGGCGTGGAGACCGCCTTGCGGCATGGCGAGCGATTAGTTTAGTATTGAACTATTTAACTCTCAAGCATCTGGCCGGATGCCCCTCCGGCACGGATTCTTCCAGGATTGACGAGGACTGCAATGCGCATCGCCTGCATCGGCGGCGGCCCCGCCGGCCTCACCTTCGCCCTGCTCATGAAGAAGCTCGACACCAGCCACGACATCGTGGTGGTCGAGCGCAACCGCCCCTACGACACCTTCGGCTGGGGCGTGGTCTTCTCCGACGCCACGATGGCCCACCTGCGCCGCTGGGACGAGGAGACCGCGGGCGCCATCGAGGCCGCGTTCGCGCACTGGGACGACATCGTGCTCGAGTTCAAGGGCCGTTCGATCCGCTCCGGCGGCCACGGCTTCGTGGGCATCGGCCGCAAGCGGCTGCTCAACATCCTGCAGGCGCGCTGCGAATCGCTGGGCGTGCGGCTGGAGTTCGACCGCGAGGTGCGCTCCGACACCGAGTTCCCCGACGCCGACCTCGTCGTCGCCTGCGACGGCATCAACTCAGTGGTGCGCCAGAAGTACGCCGAGGTCTTCCGGCCCGACATCGTCAAGCGCCCCAACCGCTTCATCTGGCTGGGCACGAAGAAGCTGTACGACGCGTTCACCTTCGTGTTCGAGCGCACCGAGCACGGCTGGTTCCAGGCGCACGTCTACAAGTTCGACGCGGAGACGTCGACCTTCATCGTCGAATGCCCCGAGCACGTGTGGCTCGCGCACGGCCTGGACAAGCTCGACGCCGACGCCTCGGTCGCGTTCTGCGAGCGGGTGTTCGCGCGCCACCTGCAGGGCGCCAAGCTGATGACCAACGCGCGCCACCTGCGCGGCTCGGCCTGGCTCAACTTCCAGCGCATCAAGTGCGAGCAGTGGTGGATCCCGGCCGACCGCCGCGAGGCCGGCGCGGGCCACGCGCCGCTGGTGCTGATGGGCGACGCGGTGCACACCGCGCACTTCGCGATCGGCTCGGGCACCAAGCTCGCGCTGGAGGACGCGATCGAGCTCGCGAACCAGTTCAGGCAGGCCGCCGAGGCCGACGGCGACATCTCGCCCGCGGCCCTGCCCGCGCTGCTCGACCGCTACCAGGCGCTGCGCGCGGTCGAGGTGCTGCGCCTGCAGAACGCGGCGTGGAACGCGATGGAATGGTTCGAGGTCTGCGGCGCGCGATATTGCGATCCGCTGGAGCCCGAGCAGTTCATGTACTCGCTGCTGACGCGCAGCCAGCGCATCAGCCACGAGAACCTGCGCCTGCGCGACGCCGGCTGGCTCGAAGGCTACGAGCGCTGGTTCGCGCAGCGTGGCATCGACGGCGTCACGGCGGCAGCTGCCATCCCGCCGATGTTCACGCCGTTCACCGTGCGCTCGGTCACGTTGAAGAACCGCGTGATCGTGTCGCCGATGGCGCAGTACTCCGCCATCGACGGCACCGTCGGCGACTACCACCTCGTCCACCTCGGCGCCCGCGCGATGGGCGGCGCCGCGCTGGTCATGACCGAGATGACCTGCGTCAGCGCCGACGCCCGCATCACCAAGGGCTGTCCGGGCCTCTACACCGACGCGCAGGGCGCGGCCTGGGAGCGCATCGTCGACTGGGTGCACACGCACAGCGACGCGCGCATCGGCATGCAGCTGGGCCACGCCGGCGCCAAGGGCGCGACGCACCTGGGCTGGGAAGGCATCGACCAGCCGCTGGACTCGGGCGGCTGGCCGCTGGTCTCCGCCTCGGCGCAGCAGTACCTGCCGGGCGTGAGCGACTGGTCGCGCGCGATGACGCGCGCCGACATGGATCGCGTGCTGCACGACTTCGTCGCCTGCACGCGCCGCGCGGCGGCCGCCGGCTTCGACTGGCTGGAGCTGCACTGCGCGCACGGCTACCTGCTGTCGTCCTTCATCTCGCCGCTGACCAACCAGCGCGGGGACGCGTACGGCGGCTCGCTGGCCAACCGCCTGCGCTATCCGCTGGAGGTGTTCGCCGCAGTGCGCGCCGCGTGGCCGGCGGAGCTGCCGATGTCGGTGCGGATCTCGTCGCACGACTGGGTCGAGGGCGGGATCACGCCGGCCGACGCGGTGGAGATCGCGCGCGCCTTCAAGGCGGCCGGCGCCGACCTGATCGACTGCTCGTCGGGCCAGGTCAGCAAGCAGGAGAAGCCGGTCTACGGCCGCATGTTCCAGACGCCGTTCGCCGACCGCATCCGCAACGAGGCCGGCATCGCGACCATCGCCGTCGGCGCGATCACCGAGGCCGACCACGTCAACAGCATCATCGCCGCCGGCCGCGCCGACCTGTGCGCGGTGGCGCGGCCGCATCTCGCGAACCCCGCGTGGACGCTCACCGAGGCCGCGCGCATCGGCTTCAGGCAGGTGGACTGGCCGGCGCCGTATCGATCGGCCAAGCCGCAGCTGGAAGCGATCTTCGAGCGCGGTCGCGCGGCGCAGGGGCAGGCATGAGCACGGCGAAGAGTCCGAGACGCGTGCTCGTGACCGGCGCGACGCGCGGCATCGGCGCGGCCATCGCGCACGCGCTCGCGGGTGCGGGCTGGCACGTGACGCTCGCGGGACGCGCGCGCGCGGCGCTCGACGCCGTGCGCGCGACGCTGCCGCGCGCGGGCGACGTCGCGCACGACTGCGTCGAGCTGGACGTGACCGACGCCGCGAGCGTCGTCCGCGCGTTCGCCGAGGTCCACGCGAAGGGCGGCGCGCTGCAGGCGCTGGTCAACAACGCCGGTGCGGTCGAGACGGGCCCGCTGGCGCGCCTCGCGCACGAAGAGTGGGATCGCATGCTGGCCGTCAACCTCACCGGCACGTTCCTGTGCACGCAGGCCGCGCTTCCGCCGATGATCGCGGCGCGCGCGGGCCGCATCGTCAACATCGCCAGCACCGCGGGCCAGAAGGGCTACGCCTACTGCACGGCGTATGCGGCGGCCAAGCACGGCGTGCTGGGGATGACGCGCTCGCTGGCGCTCGAGGTCGCGGCGCAGGGCATCAGCGTCAACGCGGTGTGCCCGGGCTACACCGACACGGCGATCGTGCGCGACGGCGTCGCGAAGATCGTCGCGGCCACCGGACGCAGCACGGCCGACGCGATGATGACGTTCTCGCAATCGAACCCGCTCAAGCGGCTGATCGATCCCGCCGAGGTCGCGTCCACCGTGCTGTGGCTGTGCGCCGATGCGCCCGCCGCGCTCACCGGCCAGGCGCTGTCGATCAGCGGCGGCGAGGTGATGAATTGAGGAGCCGCGCCATGAAGTCCGACGCCCGCGCCCCGCGCAGCACCGACCGCCTCGACGAGCTGCTGGGCGACGACGCCATCGGCCACGAAGGCCGCGCCGCGACGACCAACCACGCCGCCGTCAAGACCTGGCTGCGGCTGCTGTCCTGCACGACGCAGATCGAGACCGAGATCCGCCGCCGGCTGCGCCAGCACTTCGACATGACGCTGCCGCGCTTCGACTACCTCGCGCAGCTGCACCGCTTCCACCACGAGCAGCCCGCGGGCCTGCGCATGAGCGCGCTGTCGCGCTACCTCATGGTGACCGGCGGCAACGTGACCAGCCTCACCGACGAACTCGAGAAGACCGGCTACGTCACCCGCCAGGTCGACCCCGAGGACCGGCGCTCCTTCCGCATCGCGCTGACGCCGCGCGGCAAGCGCGCGTTCGAGCGCGTCGCCGAGGAGCACGAGCGCTGGGTGATCGAGCTGCTCGAAGGCCTGGGCGCCGACGAAGGCGAGCAGCTGCACGCGCTGCTGGGACACCTGCGGCTGTCGCTGGCGCGCCGGCTGCAGGACGACAAGACCCGTTGAGGAGACCTCCGCCATGACCGACACCCCCGCCCCCGTCGACCCCGCGCTGCTGGCCGGCAACCGCCGCCCGCTCGCCGGCTACCGCGCCACGCACTTCCTGTGGGAATGCAGCGACCGCGTCGCGCGCATCACGCTGGACCGGCCCGAGCGCAAGAACCCGCTGAGCTTCGAGAGCTACGCCGAGCTGCGCGACCTGTTCATCCGCCTGCGCCATGCGAGCGACGTTCGCGCCGTCGTGCTGACCGGCGCCGGCGACAACTTCTGCTCCGGCGGCGACGTGCACGAGATCATCGGCCCGCTGATCGATCTTCCCGCACCCGAGCTGCTGATGTTCACGCGCATGACCGGTGACCTCGTCAAGGCGATGCGCCACTGCCCTCAGCCCATCGTCGCGGCCGTGGACGGCGTGTGCGCCGGCGCCGGCGCGATCCTCGCGATGGCGAGCGACATGCGCTACGGCACCGCGCGCTCGAAGACGGCCTTCCTGTTCGCCCGCGTGGGCCTGGCCGGCTGTGACATGGGC
>DASQCX010000722.1:0-2066 GCA_035634455.1 Burkholderiaceae bacterium | reverse complement strand
TCCGCCGACGGCGATTTTCGCCGGCTCGGATTTCGAGGCTCTCGGCGTGCTCGAGGCGGCCGAGGCACGTGGGATCGACGTGCCCGGTCAGCTGTCTGTCGTCGGCTTCGACGACATCGAGATCGCGTCCTACGTCGGGCTGACGACCGTGCGGCAGCCGCTGTTCGAGAGCGGCCGCCGGGGCGCGGAGCTGCTGCTCGGCGCGCTGGCCGGCACGCCGCCGCCTGCCCGGGTCGAGACGCTCCCGCTCGAGCTCGTCGTCCGCGGCACGACGCGGCCGCCCGCCTGAGCCTCTAACAAGCCGCTTACGTTCGTCCGCAAGACTCGGACCATGAGACGCGCCGGGGTCGTCGCGTTGGTCTGCGCCGTCGCCTGCCTGCTCGCTGGCGGCGCGTCCGGCCGTGCCGGTGCGCACGCGAGCATCTATACGGGGTACGGCTTCGACGCCTGCACGGCGCCGTCGCTGGCTTCGCTGCAGGCGTGGACGGCGTCGCCGTACCGCGCCCTCGGCATCTATATCGGCGGCGTCAACCGCGCGTGCGGCGACGGCAACCTCTCCGCGTCGTGGGTGACCGGCGCGGTCTCCGCCGGCTGGAGCCTGATGCCGCTGTACGTCGGGCTGCAGGCGCCGTGCGTGAGCCAGTCGAAGCTCGCGAAGCTCTCGACCGCGCCGAACACCGCAGGGCAGCAGGGGCTCGACGCCGCCGACGATGCGATCGCGCGCGCGGACGTCTTCGGGCTTCCGTCCGGCAGCCCGATCTACTTCGACATGGAGGGCTACTCGACGACGAACGCGTCGTGCACGAAGGCGGTGCAGGCATTCGTCGCGGGCTGGAACAACGAGCTGCGCGCGCACGGCTACGTCGCAGGCGTGTACGGCAGCGCTGCGTCGACGATGCGCGACCTCGTCAGCGTGTCGACGCCGGACGACGCGTGGATCGCGAACTGGAACGGCAACCCGAGCGTCTTCGGCGACAAGTACGTGCCCGACTCCGTGTGGACGAACCACCAGCGCATCCACCAGTTCAAGGGCGGCCACAAGGAGACGTGGGGCGGCGTCACGATCAACGTCGACAACGACTACGTCGACGCTGCGGTCGTCGGCGCGACGGCGCCGCCGCCTCCGCCGCCGCCTCCGCCCGCCGGCTCGGTGGGCTCGGGCGACTCGCTGGCTACGGCCTCGTGGCCGGCCGGCGCGTTCACGCAGCCGGTGGCCGTGACGCTGACGGCGGTAACGCCGCCGCCACCGCCGGCGACGTACGCGGTGAAGCTCCTCGTGACGCAGTCCGACGGGGTCACGCCCGTGCCGAGCTTCAACGCGCCGGTCGACGTGCACCTGAACGCCCAGGGCGCCGGCGTCGTCCCCGCGTTCTCGGCCGACGGCACAACCTGGACGGCGGCGGCGTTCACGGCGAACGCCGACGGCTCGTTCGACGTCTCGACCAAGCTGCAGGGGCTGATCGGGCTCGTGCCCGACACGACGGCGCCGGCGCAGCCGCAGGGCTTCACCGGCCGCTTCGTCGCGGGCCGGCTCGTGCTCTCGTGGCTCGCGGCCAAGGACAACAGCGGCCACGTGAGCTCGTACGACGTGCTGCTCGACGGCGCGCCGCTCCAGACGGTGCCCGGCACCGTTCGCACCGCCACGGTGCGCGCGTTCCATCCGACCGCGCAGACGGTCTACCGCGTGCGCGCCGTCGACGCCGCGGGGAACGCCGGCAAGCCGACGCGGCCGCTCGTCGTCGTGCCGACGACGAAGCCCGCGAAACTGCCGCGGCCGCTGCCGCAGTGGGCGTGGGCGCTGTTCACCTGGCAGCACGCGCACGCGGGGCAGCGACCGGCGGCAGCTCCGCAGCGGCCGCCCGCGTGGTACTGGACGTGGGCGGCGTGGCGCAGCTCGCCGTTCCGCGTCAAGCGCTGAGCGCCGGCAGGTAGACCGAGAACGTCGTGCCCTCGCCCGCGCGGCTCCGCACGGCGACGAAGCCGGCGTGGCGGCGGACAATGCCGTGGACGATCGATAGACCGAGCCCGGTGCCGACGTCCGGCGGCTTGGTGGTGAAGAACGGGTC
>DASQCX010000721.1:0-1768 GCA_035634455.1 Burkholderiaceae bacterium | reverse complement strand
CCAGGGGCACCGCATGACGATGGCCGCATTGGCCGGCCGGCCCGCGCTGCTGACGCTGGCCTACGGGTCGTGCCGGCGCATCTGCAGCACGAGCCTGCGACTGCTCCAGCAGGCCCAGCAGGACGCGGATGCGCGCCGGATCGATCTGTCCGTCATCGTCGTCAGCCTGGATCCGCAGGCGGACACGCCGGCCTCCTGGCGCGAGTACCGCACGGAGCACCGGCTGCAGCGCGCGAACTGGCATTTCCTCGGCGGGACGCCGGCCCTCACGCGGCGCGTCGCCGACCTGCTGGAGATGAACTACTGGGTCTACGACGACCACGTGTTGCACGACCTGCGCATCGCCGCGGTCGATGCGTCGGGGCACGTCGTGGCCAGGCTCGACTGGGTCGACGAGCCGGTGCGCCGGCTCGTCGACGCCCTGGCGGCCTAGCTAGAGCGGCGCCTGCTCGGTGTCGCTGGGCGCGGCCTGCGCCGCCTCGACCACCTCGCGCGTCAGGTGCGAGGCGAAGGTCTGGATGAAATCGTAGGCGTAGCCGCGCAGCAGGCCGCCGCGGCGCACGGCCACGCTGGTCGTGTTGATCGAGAACAGGTGGCGCGCGTCGACGGCGCGCAGGCGCCCGGGCTGGTCCTCGTCCATGGCGATCGAGGCCAGGATGCCCACGCCCAGCCCGAGGTCGACGTAGGTCTTGATGATGTCGGCGTCCATCGCGGTGATGACGATGTCGGGCCGCAGGCCGGCGCGCTTGAACGCCGCGTCGATGCTCCAGCGGCCGGTCAGGCCGATGTCGTAGGTGATGATCGGGTACTTGGCCAGGCGCTCCAGCGTGACCTCGCCGTCGGCCACCAGCGGATGGCCTTCCGGCACCACGATGGAGTGCGTCCAGCGGTAGCAGGGCAGCGCGACCAGCTCGGGCCGCTCGGCCAGCAGGTGCGAGGCGATGCCGATGTCGACCGTGCCCGTCAGCAGCATCTGCGCGATCTGCTCGGGCGAGCCCTGGTGCAGCTGCAGCTGGACGCCGGGGTGGGCGGCGCGGAAGTCGCGCACGGCCGTGGGCAGCGCGTAGCGCGCCTGCGAGTGGGTGGCGGCGATCGTCAGCACGCCGGTCGTGCCCTGCGTGAACTCCTCGCTGGCGCGCTGCAGGCTCTCGGCGTCCTGCAGCAGGCGCTCCACCCACGGCAGCACGGCCGCGCCGGGCTGGGTCAGGCCGGTCAGGCGTTTGCCGACGCGCACGAAGATCTCGACGCCCAGCTCCTCCTCGAGCTCGCGGATCTGGCGGCTGACGCCCGGCTGCGAGGTATGCAGCGCCTGGGCGACCTCGGTCAGGTTGAAGCCGCGGCGGACGGCCTCGCGCACGGAGCGCAACTGCTGGAAATTCATGACGGGCTCGGATCGTTATCTGACAAACGATTATGAGGCCCTATTCGATATGCGTAACCTAGTTATTACGCAGCACCATGCGCGGAAAACGGATATGTCAGGCGCCGGCGGCCAGCACCAGCGCGATGCCGATCGCGGCCGGGATCGCCTGGATGAACAGGATGCGCTTGTTGGCGGTCGCGCCGCCGTAGACGCCCGCCACCAGGATGCAGCCCAGGAAGAACAGCTTCGCGCCGTGGCCGGCGGGGCCCAGGCACAGGCCCCAGGCGAGGCCGGCCGCCAGGAAGCCGTTGTACAGGCCCTGGTTGGCCGCCAGCACCTTGCTCTGCTCGGCGAACTCGGCCGTCGTGCCGAAGGCCTTGCGCCCGCGCGGCGACGTCCACAGGA
>DASQCX010000720.1:0-11809 GCA_035634455.1 Burkholderiaceae bacterium | reverse complement strand
CGTCAATCATCACCACGGTTGCTGCCTACGTCGGGCAGCGCTTCTACAAGAGCTATTTCGAATTCCACCTGCTCGATGGCGTCAACATCGAAGTCCCGTTGGCTGATAGTGCACGCGTGTTTGCCTTCGTGCTTCTCGTGTCGGCGGTGGTCGTCCTGCTGGCGCTGAAGGGCAACGATGCCAAGCCCGCAAGCGCGCTTTCCGCTCTGTCGGACAACGTGCCACTGTTTGTCGTCCTGGTCTTGACCGGCGTACTGGCTGCGAGCATTTATCTGAGCAATGTCGAGGACGTCTCGCGATGGCTCGATCAACGGATGGGTCAGTCGGCATTGCGAACCGATGCCTTGAGCCACGTGCCGACGGTGGTCAGCTTCCTGCACAGATGGATGATTGCCGGGCCGGTCGTGCTGTCCGCCGTCGTCGTCGGGGTCGCGTCGGCTGCTCGCTGGTCGTTTTCAAATCATCTGCTGCGACAGAGTGCGACCGTCCGCTACGCCTACCTGGCCATCTATATCGTCCTTCTGCTCGCCGCAGCCAGCGCCGCGGGTGAAGCGGATGCGTACCTCGAGCGCACCGGCGTTCTCAGTCGCGCCGAGATTACGGTGTTGCTCAATGACGGGACTTCCATCGGCAGCAAGTCACCGGCGTATCTCATCACGAAGGCGGACTCCACCTACTATGTTGCGACGGCTGGTACCGGTGAGACACCCATCATGACCTGGGCGATCCCCCAAGAAGCCATCCGAATCATCGAGTTCTCGGCTGCGGGTACGCGCAACAAGGCGTCCGTCATTCCACCCGCACACTGACATTTGACGAGTGCGCGAATCGGTTGTCCCGCGCGCCGGCGAATCCCACGGGAACGGGCTCGCCCAACGACGGCGAGCCCGTTCGTCCGGCGACGGCGCGCGTCGCGCGAAGCGGCCGGCTCAGCGTTGATGGGCACAGGCCGCGTCGTACTGCGAGACGCTCGCGGTGTTGCGCGAATTCTGCGGCTGCTGGCCGGCGTAGACGGTGCCGGCATGACCGGACGGGTTGAACGCCGAGCCGGGCGCGTTGGCGGCGTTGCCCGGCGTTTCGGGCGCCGTCGCGCTGCCGCAGCTCTGGTTGGGTTGGCCCGTCTGCGCGGGGCCGCGCATCGTGGTGGTCTGGGTGGCACGCGGCGGGACGGCGGCGGCGCGCATCGTTGGCGCAGCCGTCGTGTGCGGCACGCCCGCCGCGGTCGCGGAGATGACGCTGGACAGGGATGCCGCGGCGATCGCCGCGCAGGTTGCGGTCAGTCTCATGGTTGGCTCCTGGTTGGTCCGAGGTGGCGCGCGTCGTCCGGCGTCGTGGCGCATCGGCAGCGAGCGCATCGGGACGGACGCGTGGTCATCGTGTATCCCCCGGGGCTGCCGGTGCGGTTCAACGGGACCGCAGGCCGCTGCGCGATCGCACGGCATACCGCATCCAGGTGATGTGACAGCGCTCTGACGGCCCGCGGCAAGCTCGCGTTCGGGCGGCAGCGGGGCGCGTCGCTACAACGGCCCATCTCTTCGACCGACCCGCCATCCGAATGCCCGACGCCGCGCTCCAGGCCTGCGCCACCGCCGCCCCCGCCGCCACCCCGCGCATCCACCTCGCCGCGCCGGCCGACGTGCCGTTCATCGTCGAGCGCATCGCCGCCGAGTCGCGCGCCGGCCACTTCGCCTGCGACTGCAGCCGGCCCGACGTGCTGCGCGGCCTGTGGCACCAGGTGCAGACCGCCGTCTCGCACGGCGTCATGCCCCTGCCCGGCGAGCGCAACGGCGCCGGAGCGCGCGCGTTCGTTGTCCAGGTGGGCGGCGCCGACGCCGGCTTCGCGATCCTGGTCGAGGACTCGCCGGGCTCCTGGTACCGGCGCCTGGAACTGTTCGCGATCGCCGTGCATCCCGGCTTCCGCGGGCGCGGGCTGGGGCGGCGCCTGGTCGACGTCCTCGTGCGCGCGTCGCGCAGCGCGCGGGTCTACGCGCGCTGCGCCTTCGCGTCCGCCGCGATGGCCGGCGTGCTGCGGTCCTGCGGCTTCGAGCTCGGCGCGCGGCCGAATCCGGGCGGCGTGACGCTCGAGTGGCGTCGGGCGCCGCAGCCGGCCTGATGCCGCGGGCCGGGCGATCCGGCATCGCGAGCGACGGCGACGGACAGCACTGCCCTGGTTGACCGGGCCCCGCGTGACCCACGCCGGGTGCGGAACCGTTCGTTGCACCGCAGCAACAGCCCGGCGCTGCCCTGGCGCCAGATCAGGCTTTTGGCGGCCATTTCTTGTCGTGATGTGGCGTTCCCGTTAGAGTCCGTCTCTCGCAATTGCGAATCACTCGCAGTTGCATCATCAATCAAACTGGGCGACGACGCGGTCGCCGGTGACAAGAAGACCATGAAAGCTCCCGGCTTCAGTTCAGGATCCGGCCTCCGGGGAGGAGGTCTCGCGCTCGCCCTGGCCGCCCTGCTCGCGGCCTGCGGCGGCGGTGGCGACAGCGCCACGTCGTCGAGCAGCAGCGCCACGCTCTCGGCCGCCGCTCAGCTCGGCCAGAAGATCTTCTCGGACACGGCGCTGTCGGCCTCCGGCCAGCAGTCGTGCGCCACCTGCCACGTCAGCAGCATCGCGTTCGCCGACGACGCGTCGGCCAGCGGTGTCGACCACGGCCTGCCGGTGGCGCTCGGGGGCCCGGGCATGGATCGTCCCGGCTTCCGCAACACGCCGTCGCTGATGTACACCGCGCTGACGCCGGCGTTCTACTTCGACGCCGACGGCAACCCCAACGGCGGCTTCTTCCGCGACGGCCGCGCCACGACGCTGGCCGAGCAGGCGACGATGCCGTTCACCAACTCGTTCGAGATGGCCAACGCCGACGCGGCCGAGGTCGTCGCCCGGCTCAAGACGCGTTCCTACCTGGCCGACTTCGTCGCGCTGTACGGCGACGCCGTGCTGAACGACCCCGCGACCGCGCTCACGCGCATGGGCCAGGCGCTGGCGGCGTTCGAGTCGGAGGAGCCGGCATTCAGCCCGTTCTCGAGCAAGTTCGACGCGGTCCAGAGCGGCAAGGCGCAGTTCACGGCGCAGGAGCTCAACGGCATGGCGCTGTTCAACAACGCCACCAAGGGCAACTGCGCCGCGTGCCATCCCGGTACGTCGGCCGACGGCACGACGCCGGCGATGTTCACCGACTACAGCTACGACAACCTGGGCGTGCCGCGCAACCCGCTGATCCCGGGCAACACCGCGGCCGCGCCCAGCTACACGCCGGTCGACAGCACCGACGGCGTGCAGAGCTACTACGACCTGGGCGTCTGCGGCCCGTTCCGCACGCAGACCGTGGACCTGTCGGCGCACTGCGGCCAGTTCAAGGTGCCCACGCTGCGCAACATCGCGCTGACCGCGCCGTACTTCCACAACGGCCGCTTCACGACGCTGAAGGACGCCATCGGCTTCTACGTGCGGCGCGACACCAACCCCGAGGAGTGGTACCCCACCGCCGCCGACGGCACGGTCACCAAGTTCGACGACCTGCCCGCGGCCTACGGCGGCCAGTTCGCGGTCAAGGCCGGCGTGGTCGGCAGCGACGCGGGCTACCTCGGCAACGTCAACACCGGCGAGATCCCCTACAACCGCAAGATCGGCGACACGCCCGCGCTGTCGTCCGCCGAGATCGACGACGTCATCACCTTCCTGTGCACGCTGACCGACGGCTACGACCCGACCGATCCGGGTGCGCAGGTGCTGCCCGCCCAGTGCCAGTCCGCCGTCCGCGCGACGTCCGCCGCCAACACCACCCAGAGCCGATGAACCCCATGAACAAGACCTCCACCGCCCTCGCGGCCCTGACCCTTTGCCTGCTGTCGTCGGCCCATGCCGCCGACGCGACGCCCGCCACCGCCGACAGGCTCGCGCAGCAGCTCGAGCAGATGCAGCAGCAACTCGATGCGATGAAGCAGGAGCTGGCGCGCGTGAAGGCGCAGAACGACGCGCTCGCCGCGCAGCAGGCGGCGCAGGCCAAGGCCGCCGCCCAGGCACCCGCGCCGGTGCCCGTGGTCGCGCAGGCGCCCGCACCCGCACCCGCGAGCGGCATCTCGCCCAACCTCGGCCTGTGGGGCTACGGCGAGATCTACTACTCGAACCCGACGCACGACCACAGCCTGGCCACGGCCGACCTGGCGCGCGCCGTCTTCGGCATCGGCTACAAGTTCGACGAGAAGACCAGCTTCAACTCCGAGTTCGAGGTGGAGCACGCGGTCGCGTCGTCCAGCGACTCGGGCGAGTTCGAGGTGGAGCAGTTCTACATCGACCACCAGCTCACCGACTCGATCAGCGCCAAGGCCGGCCTGTACCTGATGCCCGCGGGCCTGATCAACGAGCACCACGAGCCCACCGCCTTCTATGGCGTGCACCGCAACTTCGTCGAGACGCTGATCATCCCCAGCACCTGGCGCGAAGGCGGCCTGGGCCTGCACGGCACGAGCGACATCGGCCTGAGCTGGGACGCCGGCATCAGCACCGGCCTGAACCTGGACGGCTGGAACCCGATGCCCGAGGATCCGCTGTACCGCACCGCGTCGGACCTCGGCGAAGCCGCGCCGATGCAGGCCACGCACCAGGAGCTGCAGAACGCCAACGTGCAGCACCTGGCGCAGTACGTCGGCCTCAACTACACGGGCGTGCCCAACCTGCTGCTGGGCGGCTTCGCCTTCACCGGCAACATGGCGATGCCCACGACGCCGTCCAACCTGCCGCAGTCGCGCGCCACGCTGTGGGAGGCGCACGCGCGCTGGACGCCGGGCAACGCCGACATCTCGGCGGTGTATGCGCACGGCTCGTTCTCGAACACGGCCACGTACAACCTCGACAACGCCGGCGCGTCCAACCCGCTGCCCTCGTCCTTCCTCGGCTACTACGTGCAGGGCGCGTACAAGCTGTGGGAGAGCGGCAGCTACAAGCTCAGCCCGTTCGTGCGCTGGGAACACTACGACATGGGCGCCAGCTACGCGGGCATCGCCCCCGGCTTCACGACCACGCCGACCGGCCTGGCCTCCGACGGCAAGCCGTGGCCGACCCCGCGCGACCGCGTGTGGACGCTGGGCACCAACTTCTACCTGAACCCGAACGTGGTGTTCAAGGCCGACTACCAGCGCTTCAACACCAACACCGACCTGACGCGCATCGACCTGGGCCTGGGCGTCAGCTTCTGACGCGAGGCCGAGCGAAAAGGGGGTCGCCGCGGCGATCCCTTTTTTCGCGCAGCGTGCTCATGACGGTGCGTTGCCTGCGCGCACGCCGTGCTCGCGAAGCAGGCTCGCTACCCTCGGGTTCCCTGAAATCCGCTGCTCGCCGCCCATGAAGCTTCGCCTCGCGCTCGCCCTGCTCGCCACTGCCGCCCGGCGAGTACCAGGCGGTCTGGGCCCACGGCGAGCAGTATTCGAACGGCGCCTGGGTACGCAAGCCGCTGGCGCCGGGCCTGCGCTTCACGGTGAAGACGGGCGAGGCGGTCTACATCGGCCGCTACATCATCGGCGAGTCGCACTTCGCGCCGATCGTGATCGTCAGCGACCACCAGGACGAGGACCAGTCGATCGCGAAGGCGAGGCAGGCGGCCCTTCCTGCCGACGCCGTCGCTTCGCAGGTGCCGCCGGCCGGCCAGCGCCGGTTCTGAGCGTCAGTCGCGCGACGGGTAGCCCGTGATGGCGCGGATGCGCGCGTACAGCGGCGCGAGCCGCGGATACATCTTCTGGTAGACCTGCGCGTAGAGCTCGTCGTACAGCGCCGCGTTGCGCGCGTCGGGCTCGAAGGTGCGCGCCACGCGCGTCATCGCCTTGACCGCCGTGGCGAAGTCGGCGTGCAGGCCCAGGCCGACGGCGCAGTCGATGGCGGCACCCAGGCCGCTGGTCTCGTACACGTGCGGCCGGCTGGCGGGCAGGCGGAACACGTCGGCCGTGAGCTGCAGCGCGGCGTCGGACTGCGAGCCGCCGCCCGAGACGCGCAGCTCCGTCAGCGGCACGCGCGTCTTCTTCTCGATGCGCTCGCGGCCGTCGCGCAGCGCGTAGGCCAGGCCCTCCAGGATCGCGCGGTAGACGTGGGCCCGGGTGTGGGCCTCGCCGAAGCCGATGATCGCGCCCTTGGCGTCGGGGCCGGGGTGGCGGATGCCGGGCGTCCAGTACGGCTGCAGGACCAGGCCCAGCGAGCCGGGCGGCACGGCGGCCACCAGCTCGTCGAGCAGCGCCTCGGGCGCGACGCCGCGCTCCTGCGCCGCGTTGCGCTCGCGGTCGCCGAACTGCTCCTTGAACCAGCGCACCATCCAGTAGCCGCGGAAGATCTGCACCTCGCTGTCGTAGTGGCCGGGCAGCGCGGCGGGGTACGGCGGCACGAAGGACAGCGCCTCGGCGTACTGCTTCGTGCAGACGTTGATCGTGGCCGTCGTGCCGTAGGAGACGCCACCGACGTGCGGCTCCAGGCAGCCCGAGCCCAGCACCTCGCAGGCCTTGTCGGCCGCGGCGGCGATCACCGGCGTGCCCGCCGGGATACCCGTGGCCGTACTGGCCGCGGCGCCGACCCGGCCCAGCACCGAACCCACCGGCCGCAGCTCGGGCAGCTGCTCGGGGCGCACGGACAACGCCTGCCACTTCCAGTCCGACGGCCTGGCCCACGCGTGCGCCTTGAAGTCGAACGGCACGTAGCCGACCTGCGAGCCGATCGAGTCGACGAACTCGCCCGTCAGCCTGTGGTTCAGCAGGCCCGACAGCAGCAGCAGCTTGTGGGTGCGCGCCCAGGCCGCGGGCTCGTGTTCGGCCCACCAGTTGACCTCGGCCTCGCGCTGGAAGTAGCGGATGGTGTCGGCGACGCCGGCCAGGCGGAACGCGCTGCGCCAGGCGGCGTTGATGCGCGGCACGCGCGTGGCGCGGCGCTGGTCGAGCCAGATCAGTGCCGGCAGCACCGCGTCGCCCCGCGCGTCGACCGGCATGATGGTGCCGCGCTGCGTCGTCACCGAGACGCCGCGCACCCGCGCCGCCAGCTCGGGGCGGTCGACCCACAGCAGGCGGCAGGCGCGCGCGCAGGCGGCCCAGAAGCCCTCGACGTCATGCGACATCCAGCCCGGACGCTCGACCAGGTAGTCGTCGAGCGCCACCTGCGCCTTGGCGACGAGCTCGCCGCGCGGATCGAACAGCAGCGCGCGCGTGCTCTGGGTGCCGCAGTCGATCGAGAGCAGCAGGTCGTCGGGACGGGCAGTGGTCATGGGGCGGGCACCGAGTAGCACTGGGCGATCAGGCGGGCGTAGCGATCGCACTGGTCGCGCCATTCTCCGGCGGACCAGCGCAACGCCTCGCGCGCGACGGGCTCGAGCCGCGGCAGCAGCGCCGCGGCGCCGTCCGGCAGCAGCAGTCCCAGGCGCGTGCGGCGCAGCAACAGGTCGTCGAGGAAGCGCACCTGCTCGTGGCGCAGCGCCCAGTGCAGCTCGGCCCAGGGCGTGGCGGTGCCGGCGACGGCGTCGAGGTCGGCCGACGCGGATTCGCGCAGCAGCTGCTCGGCCTGCGGGCCGTGGCGCCCGAGCAATCGGCTGCGCAGGCCATGCGGCAGCGCCGCCAGCGCGGGGGAATCGGGCAGCGGCGCAAGGACGGGGGCGGCCTGCCGATACGCGAAGTCGATACGCGACGGCCTGGCCGCGAGATGCGGCGCGGCATGCCGCAGCGCGTCGAGCGCGTTGACGCGGAAGGTGGTGAGCTTGCCGCCGGTGACGGTGACCAGGCCCTGCTCGTCGCGCACGACGTGCTCGCGCGGCGCCTTCGACGGATCGCCGCCGGCGGCGCGGTCGTCGACCACCGGGCGCACGCCGGCATAGCTGCAGATCGCGTCGGACGCGCGCAGGTCCAGGCGCGGGAAGGCATGGCGCGCAGCCTCGAGGAGATAGGCGGCCTCGCCGGCGGTGATGCGCGGTTCGACGTCGGGATCCTCGGCATGGTCGAGGTCGGTCGTGCCCACCAGCGCGACGCCTTCCCACGGCGTGGCGAACACCGGGCGGCCGTCGCGCGGATGCAGCAGGCTCACGGATTGCGCCACCGGCAGCCGCCATAGCGGGAACACGAGGTGGCTGCCGCGCAGCGGACGCAGCATCGGCGCGCCCAGGCCGCGCCGCACGTCGTCGGCCCAGGCGCCGGTGGCGTTGACGACGCAGCGCGCCCGCACCTGGCCCGTGAAGCCCGCGCCCTCGATGCGCGCGCCGACCACCGTGCCCGGCTCGACGGCGCCGCCATCGGCGGCCGCCAGCGACGACAGCGGCGCGTCGGCGTCGCCCGCGCGCAACAGCGATTTCACCACCGCGCGGTTGAACACGCGCGCGCCGTGGCGCTGCGCCTCCTGCAGCACGCGCATCACCAGGCGCGCGTCGTCGGTCTTGGCGTCGAGGTAGCCCGAGGCGCCCAGCAGGCCGTCGGTCGCCAGATGCGGCGCGAGCACGCGCACCTCGTCCGGCGAATGGAAGGTGCGGTGGCGCTCGCCGGCCATCGCGTCGTAGATCGCCAGGCCCAGGCCCAGCGTGCGCCGGCTCGGCGACCGGCCCTCGTAGTGGCCCATCAGGAAGCGCTGCGGCTCGACCAGGCCCGGCGCGTCGCGCAGCAGGCGGCCGCGCTCGCGCACCGATTCCAGCGTCAGCCCGAGCGCGCCTTCGCGCAGGTAGCGCAGGCCGCCGTGCACGAGCTTGGACGAGCGCGACGAGCTGCCCCACGCGAAGTCGCGCGCCTCGACCAGCATCACCGCCAGCCCGCGCCGCGCGGCCTCCAGCGCGACGCCCGCGCCGGCGATGCCGCCGCCGATGACGAGGATGTCGACGTCGTTCAATGCCGGTCCTCGCGGCCGCTCGGCGACGGCGCGGCCTGGCGCGCGGCGACGCGGCGGGCGGCACGCGGGCCGGCGAACACGCTGCGCCGCGCGCCGGCCTCCGCGCCGGTCGCCGCCAGCGCCGCGGCGACGACGCGCATCGCCACGGCCACCGGGCGGCGGGCGCGTGCGAACGCGACGCGTCGATCCGCGTTCATTCGCAGTCGCCCAGCAGGTTGCCGCGCGCCATCACGCCCTGCGGGTCGAATTCGCGCACCATCGCCGCGATCGCCGACATGCCCGTCGCGCCCTTCTCGGCCGCGAGCCAGCGCGCGTGATCCTTGCCGACGCCGTGCTGGTGCGTGATCGTGCCGCCGTGCGCGACGATCGCGTCGCCCACCGCCGCCTTCAGCGACTGCCAGCGCGCCAGCGCCGTCTGGTAGTCGGGCCCGATGCGGTAGACGAAGGTGGAGTAGACGCTCGAGCCCTGCGCGTAGACGTGCGACAGGTGCGTGTAGCAGTGCGTGCGTTCGTCGTGCCGCGCCAGCGCGTCGCGGCCGGCGCGCTCCATCGCGGCGACCATCGCATCCACGCGCGGCCAGTCGCAGGCGGTCTCCATGGTGTCGACGGCGTAGCCCGCGTCCCACAGCGCGTTGCGAAGGTAGACGTTGGCGAAGCGGCGCTGCGCCCACTTCCCGCCGAGCGCGGTGCCGGTCGAGACGCCGCCGTGCGCGCGCCAGATCGCCGCCGCCGCGCGCCGCATCGCGCGCACCGCGCCGGCGCTGTCGCCCGTGAAACCGGCAAGCAGCAGGCACTTGCCCTCGCCGACGCCGCGCAGCGACAGGTAGCGCTCCAGCCAGGCGATGGCCGACGCGTGGCCGGCCATCGTCAGCGTCGTGTAGGTCTCGGCGGCATTGGCCAGCCGCTGCATCGACAGGCCCAGCCTGCCCTGCGCGATGCGGCGCACCGCGGCGGCGGCGCTCGCCCAGTCGGGGAAGAAGACGCCGACGAAGCGCTCCGCGGCCGGCGCGCGCGTGACGCGCACGCTGGCCTCGGTCAGCACGCCCAGGCGCCCTTCGGAACCCAGCACCCACTCGCGCAGGTCGGGGCCGGCGGCCGATGCCGGAAACGTCGGCAGCGTCCATTCCCGCTCCGGCGTCTGCAGCGTGCCGCCGGCGAAAAGCTGCTCGATGCGGCCGTAGCGCGCGGACTGCTGGCCCGACGAGCGCGTCACCACCCAGCCGCCGAGGGTCGACAGCTCGAAGCTCTGCGGGAAGTGGCCCAGCGTGAAGCCGTGGGCGCGCAGCTGGGCCTCGAGGTCGGGCCCGGCGACGCCGGCCTCGAAGCGCGCGAGCTGCGCGACGGGATCGAGATCCAGCAGCCGCATCATGCGGCCCATGTTCAGCGTCAGCACCGGCGCGGCGCCGACGGGCGTCAGGTGGCCGGCGACGCTGGTGGCGCCGCCCGCGGGCAGCACCTGCACGCCGTGCTCGCGCGCCCAGTCCAGCAGCGCGCGCACCTCGGCCGAGCGGGCGGGGAACGCGACGCCGTCCGTCGCGCGCCCCAGCACGCCGAAGCGCAGCCGCAGCCAGTCGTGCATGGACTGGCCGAAGCTGGCGCGCAGCCGCGTCTCGGCACGGGTGTCGACCAGCGGATGCGCCGGCAGGCGCGACGGCTGCGCCTCGACCTGCGCGATGGCAGCGGCCAACGTCGCGTCGGTCACCGGCTGCGCGTCGCCGACGGCCTGCGCGAGGAAGGCGCGCGCCTCGGGCTTGAGCGTTTCCTGCACGCGGGCGTCGCCCCAGCCGTTCCAGCGTCGTGAGGGGGTCATCGTGGCTATACTCGTTTTTCCAGGTCGACAGGCGTCGCCATTCTCTCGAACGGAGGTCGTGGACGCTACGCCGCGTATGGTGCGTCGAACGCGCCGCCACGGCTTGTCTTTCGCCGACAGGCGAGTTGCCACAACATGCCAGTCCCGCCCGCGGCGACGCCGGTCCCGCCCTCCTCCGACCCGCTAGCCGCGGACGCGCCCTGCCCGATCCCGCCGGCGGCGGACGCGCGCGTGGCGATGGCCTACGCGCAGACGGCGGTCGCCGCCGCCCAGGCGACGGGCGTGACGCCCGCGCAGCTGTGCGCCCGGCTCGGCTGGCCCGAGGGCACGCTGGACGCGTCGCGCGACAGCCTCGCCGTCGCCGAATACATCGCCCTGCTGGGCGCCGGCGACGCGCTGGCCGACGACCGCGCCTTCGGCCTGCACACCGGCCTGCACGCCCGGCTGTCGACCTATCCGTTCTACGGCCTGGTGGTCTGCGCCTGCACGACGCTGCGCGGCGCCTTCGCGCAGACCCGGCGCTACGAAGGCCTGGCCCACGACCTGGGCCGCTCGCGGCTGGAGGAGCGCGCCGGCATCGCCACCTACTACTGGGACACGCCCTGGCTGCCCGCCTGCACGCCGGCACAGGCGCGGCACCTGGTCGACAGCGTGCTGGCCGGCATCCTCACCTTCGTCAGCTGGCTGGCGCACGAGCGGCTGCCGGTGCACGAGATCGGGCTGCCGTACCCCGAGCCCGACCCCGCGATCCGTGCTGCGCACACGCTGGTGTTCGGGCCGAGCGTGGTCTACGGCGTGCCGGTCGCGTACGGGCGCTTCGACGCGGCGCTGCTCGATCGGCCGGTGCCCAACGCCGACGGCAGCATGCTCAAGGTGTTGCAACGGCATGCCGACGAGCTGCTGGCGGCGCGGCTGCGGGAGACCTCGGAGCCGCGTATCGTGACCGACGTCCGGCGCGAGGTCGCGGCGCAGCTGGCCAACGATCGGGCGCGGGTCGACGATGTCGCTGCGGCGCTGGCGTTGAGCACGCGGACCTTGCAGCGCAAGCTGGCCGAGGCGGGCACGAGCTTCCAGGCGGTGCACGATGCGGCGCGGCAGGCATTGGCCGAGGAGCTGCTGCGGGACTCGCAGTTGAATCTCACCGATGTGGCGTTCATGCTGGG
>DASQCX010000719.1:0-8275 GCA_035634455.1 Burkholderiaceae bacterium | reverse complement strand
CTGGGCATCGGTTCGATCAGCGCGGTGGCGCGGCACTGCCGCGATGCCGGCAAGAAGCTGCGCATCCTCTGGCTGGACGCGCACGCCGACTTCAACACCCACGTCCTCACGCCCAGCGGCAACATCCACGGCATGCCGGTGGCCTGCCTGTGCGGCCACGGCCCGCGGGAGCTGATCGAGATCGGCGGCCAGGTGCCGGCGATCAGCCCCAAGTGGATCCGCCAGATCGGCATCCGCAGCGTCGACCCGGGCGAGAAGAAGTTCGTCCACGAGATGGGCCTGGAGGTGTTCGACATGCGCTACATCGACGAGATGGGCATGCGCCACACGATGGAGCTGGCGCTGGCCACGCTGGACGACAACACCCACCTGCACGTCAGCTTCGACGTCGACTTCCTCGACCCGCAGATCGCCCCCGGCGTCGGCACCACCATCCCCGGCGGCCCGACCTACCGCGAGGCCCAGCTGTGCATGGAGATGATCGCCGACACCGGCCGCCTGGCCTCGCTCGACGTCATGGAGCTGAACCCGGCGCTGGACGTGCGCAACCAGACCGCCACGCTGGCCGTCGACCTGATCGAGAGCCTGTTCGGCAAGAGCACGCTGATGCGCAAGTAGGCCCGCAGCGGGCCGCGCGCCGGCCGCGGACGCCTACCCACCCGGGTATCGGCGCCGATGCCGGACAATGCAGAAAAATGTGCCGGCGGCCGTGCCGCCTGGCCGCGCGGCGCCGCCGCGTGCGGCCAGGCGCTGGCGCGCGCGATGCGCATCGGGGCGCCATTAGTCCCTGCTGGCGTCGACGACTTCGCATCCAGGCGTGACACGGCGTACAAATGGCAAGCGCGCCCGCTCGCGGGTATGCCGCCTGCCCTGCCTGCTGGACCGTAGCCTTCGCCTGCGCCCAGAACGGCCCCATGACCGCCCTCCCGCCCCGACGATCCCTGGTGACCAAGCTGCGGCTCGCCATCCTCGCGTCCACGCTGGTGGCGCTGGTGCTGGTCCTCGGCGCCTCCATCGCCTACGACACCGGCGCCTGGTACCGCGGCGGCGCGCTGGCGCTGGGCCTCGCGCTCGTCCTGCCGGCGGCGGTATGCGCCTGGGGGATCTCGGCGTGGCTCGAGGCGCGCGTCGCGCAGCCGCTCGCCGCGATGAGCGACATCGCGCGCGACGCGGTGCAGCACGGCGAGCTCTCGCGCCGCGCGCCCCGGCGCGGCGAGGACGAGGTCGGTGACCTGGTCGACGCGTTCAACGGCCTGCTGGCCGAGATCGAGCGCCGCAAGTCCGAGCAGGCGGCCGCCGCGGCCGACAAGGATCGCGAGGTCGACGAGCGCCGCCGCGCGCAGCAGGAGGCGGTGCGCCTGAACCAGGAGCTCGAACATCGCGTGCACGAACGCACCGCGCTGCTGGAGGAATCGAACCGCGACCTGATCGCCGCCACGCGCGAGGCGGAGAACGCCAACCGCGCGAAGTCGGAGTTCCTGTCCAACATGAGCCACGAGCTGCGCACGCCGCTCAACGCCATCATCGGCTTCGGCCAGCTCCTGGGCCAGGCGGACGACGCGGGCGTCGGGCCGGAGCGCAGCCACCTGTTCGTGCAGCACATCGTCGACGCCGGCAACCACCTGCTGACGCTGATCAACGAGATCCTGAACCTGGCGCAGATCGAGTCGGGCAAGGTCGCGATCAGCCTGGAGCCGGTCGACCTGCGCGAGGTGCTGGACGAATGCCACGCGCTGACCCGCACGGCGTCGGCGCAGCGCGGCATCCGCCTGGTGTTCCCGGCCGAGACGGCGCTGGTCGTCAACGCCGACCGCACGCGGCTGAAGCAGGTGCTGCTGAACCTGCTGTCCAACGCGGTGAAGTACAACCGCGAGCACGGCGCCGTGATCGTGGAGTGCGGCACGGGCGACCAGGGCAAGGTGCGCGTCGCCGTGCAGGACACCGGCGCCGGCCTGACGCCGGAGCAGCTGCGCTCGCTGTTCCAGCCCTTCAACCGGCTGGGCCGCGACGGCACCGGCATCGAGGGCAGCGGCATCGGCCTGGCGCTCACGCGGCGGCTGGTGGAGCTGATGGGTGGCTCGATCGGGGTGCACAGCACGCCCGGCACCGGCAGCACGTTCTGGATCGACCTGCGCAGCGCCGAGCCGCTGCGCGTCGCCCTGGCGCGCGTCGAGCCGCGCCTGCCCACGCCCGGCGAGCTGACGGGCGGCGACCCGCAGGTCGCCACCATCCTGTGCGTGGACGACAACCGCGCCAACCTCGCGCTGCTGACCGAGGCGCTGTCGCTGCGCACCGACTGCCTGGTGCTGACCGCCACCGACGGCCAGGCCGGCGTCGACATGGCGCGCAGCCACGGCCCCGACGTGATCCTGATGGACAACAACATGCCGGTGATGAGCGGCCGCGAGGCCATGCGCATCCTGCGCGAGGATCCGGCCACCGCCGGCATCCCCATCATCGCGGTGAGCGCGGCCGCGATGCCCGACACGGTATCCGCCGGGCTGCAGCAGGGCTACTTCCGCTACCTCGTCAAGCCGTACGACCTGGTCGACCTGGCCGACGCGATCGACGCGGCGATCGACGTCTCGCGCGGCGGCGGCGCGGCGCGGCGCGTCCGGGATCGCGACGACGTGCCGGGCTTCGAGGCGCCGCCGGCGGCGTGAGCCTCGCGCGTCAGCGCGCGGGCGCGGCGGCGCGGCGCGCCTTCGCGGGCGCCGGCGCGGGGACGTCCGCGCCGTGGCCGTCGGCCGCGACGATCCAGCCCTCGACCGGATCGGCGCCGGCCGGCATGCCGTACCCGGACTGGGTATCGGCCCAGGCGGCCAGCAGCAGGCACAGCGCGGCGTCGAGCCGGTCGCCCTGCGCGTCGGCCACCAGCTCGTCGC
Organism: Burkholderiaceae bacterium; assembly: GCA_035634455.1. Classification (GTDB taxonomy): domain Bacteria; phylum Pseudomonadota; class Gammaproteobacteria; order Burkholderiales; family Burkholderiaceae_C; genus Scleromatobacter. Next base: position 5,390 of record DASQCX010000719.1, on the reverse strand, counting down.
GCTGGGCGTGCGTGAGCTTGAGCCGCAGGCCGCGCCAGCGGCCCTGCTCCAGCGCGTCGACGAGATCCTTGCGCGCGATCAGGCGCTCGGGCGTCTGCTGCGCCTTCGCGTCGCTCTTGTACGAGCGGCGGCCGATCAGGGCGCGCGCGATCATGCCCGGATAGCCTTCCAGCGCGACGCGCGACGGATCGCCCGCAGCAAGGCCCGGCATGTCGACGCCGGCCTCGCGCAGCGCCGGGACGCCGGCGTGCAGCATGAAGGCCACCGGCGGATTGACCCATTTCATCGACGGGCTGCTGCCCGCCGGGCCGTCGCAGGCGCGGTGCGCGAACTTGGCTCCGGCGGGGCGTGCGTCGCAGAACGCGGAGAAGGCCGCGACGATCTCGCCGCGCGACAGGCTCGCGTAGTGCGCCATGCTGCCGGCCCAGTCGGCCGGCCAGCCGAGCGCGGCGAGCAGCTCGCGCGGCAGTCCGAACGGCATGTCGAAGGCGGCCAGCCACGGGCCCGGGCGGCGCAGCGAGGCCGCGAAGGCGGCGGCGCTGGCGTCCTCCTCGAAGCGCTCCAGCTTGAGCAGGCCGGGCCGTTGCCACGCGCCCCAGGCCCAGACGACGGGCTTGCCGCGCCGCGGCGCGCTCGTGAAGTCGACGCCCGCCAGCGCGCGGGTCGGCGGCGCGACAGCAACGGCGGGCGGCACGGCGAGGTTCATGGGCGGCATTTTTGCGCACAACGCGCCGCGGCCTCGGCGAGGCGGGCCGCGCGTTGAGGTAGCCTCGATTTCCTCGCCGTCCTTCCCCGCTCCGGCCGCCATGGTCGCGCTCGCGCCGTCTCCCGCCCTCCCGTCCGTCGACCGTCCGCCCTCCTCCGCTGCAGGCCTCGCGAGCCTCGCCGCGACGGCGCGCGACTTCGACGACGACGATCCCTCGCAGGGCGCGCCGCTGCTGGAGGCGCTGCTGGCGCAGACGGCCCGTCCCTCGCGCCTGGGCCTGCCGGGCGGCGCCGGCGCCGTGTTCAGGGCGGCCGGGCTCGTCGCGCTCGCCGCCATCGCGCTGGCCGTCGCCGGCGCCAGGCTGGGCCTCGCGCCGGGCTGGGTGCGGCTGTTCGACAACCTGCACTGGACGGCCGCCGACATCGGCGCCGCCTGGCTCGCCTGGATCGGCGTGCGCGACGCGCGCGAGAAGGGCCAGCGCGCGGAGCACCTCGCACGACGCTGGTTCGCGGTCGGCTTCACGTCCTACGCCATCGGCCAGCTGCTGTGGGACCTGCAGATCCTCCTGGCCTGGCAGCCGTTCCCGGCGCCGTCCGATCCGTTCTACATGCTGATGGCGCCCTGCTGCGCGCTGGGCATGCTGGGCTACCTGCGCGGCCGCGTCAGCGAGTCGCAGCGCTTGGCGGCCGTGCTGGACACGCTGTCGCTCGCGATCGCCGTCGTCGCGCTGGCGCTCGAGGTCTACCTGCCCCGGCGCGGCGACATGAGCACGCTCGCGCTCGGCGTGATGATCGCGTACCCGACGCTGCTTCTGGCGGGCGCCTGCGTCGGCCTGATGCTGGTCGCGCTGCTGCGCGTGGGCCGCAACTGGCCGGTCTGGGCGCTGGCCGGCGTGCTCGCCGCCCACGGCGCGCTGTGGATGGAGTGGAACGCGTTGACGCTGGCGCACGCGCTGTCCGACGGCGGCGTCGTCAACGCGCTGTTCTCGGTGTGCACGCTGCTGGGCGGCCTGGCGGTGACGCGCTGGCGCGTCGCCACGGCCGTCGATGCGCGCCTCGACCGCTTCTACGAAGGCGCGCTACGCGTGCTGCCGCTGGTCGTGGTCGTGGGCGTCACCTTCGCCGTGACGCTGCAGGATTCGATCGAGCACCTGACGCCGTCGGCGCGCTTCGCCTGCGACGCCGCGGCCCTCGTCGTCATCGCACTGGCCGCGATGCGCCAGACGCTGCAGCTGCGCGACCGCGACCAGCTGATCGAGGCGCAAGGCCTGCTGCGCGAGCGCGAGGCCCAGCTCAGCGAGCTGAACCAGCACCTGGAGCGGCGCGTGTCCGAGCGCACGCGCGAAGCGGAGCAGCGCAACGCCGAGCTGTCGACCGCGCTGCAGCAGCTGGCCATGGCGCAGAACGAGCTGGTGCGCGCCGAGAAGCTCGCGGGGCTGGGCTCGCTGGTCGAGGGCGTGGCCGCGGAGATCTCCGCCTCGCTGGCCAACGCCGACATGGTGGCGATGACGCTGCCGGCGCAGCTCGAGGCGCTGGGCCGCCTGCAGTCGCCCCCCGGCGACGCGCCCGCCGACGAGCGCCGCCGCGGCCAGGTCGCGAGCCACGTCGGCGCGCTCGACGCGAGCCACAGGCAGCTGGCCCAGTCGCTCGCGCAGGCGCAGCGCGTGATCGCGGTGTTCCAGCGGATCGCGGTCGACCAGACCAGCGACCAGCGCCGCCACTTCGACCTGCTGGCCACCGTGCGCGAGATGGTCGAGCTCACGCGGCTGGCGCATCGCCACGATCCGGTCGAGATCATCGTCACCGGCGAGCCCGGCCTGATGCTGGACAGCTACCCCGGCCCGATCGGCCAGGTGCTCGACCAGCTGATCGACAACGCCGTCGTGCACGGCTTCGCGGCCCGCGGCGGCACGATCTCCGTGCGCGTCTGGCCCTCGGGCCACGACGCGGTGCGCATCACCGTGCACGACGACGGCGCCGGCATCGCGCCCGCCGACCTGCCGCGGGTGTTCGCGCCGTTCTTCACGACGCGCCTCGCGCAGGGCGGCAGCGGCCTGGGCCTGACGATCGCGCGCAACATGGTCAACGGCATCCTGGGCGGCCGTATCGAGCTGGTGTCGCCCGAAGGCGCGGGCACGACGGCGACAATGACGCTGCCGCGCCTGGCGCCGCGCTCACACGGCTAGCAGCACCACGCCCGCGGCCATCAGCAGCGCGCCCAGCAGGCGCGACGCGCGCTCGCCCTCGCCCAGCAGCTTGCCGCCGAGCAGCGCGGCGAACAGCATCGAGACCTCGCGCGCCGGCGCCACGTGCGACAGCGGCGCGATGCGCACCGCGTACAGCACCAGCACGTAGGCCATCGGGCTGACCACGCCCAGCAGGATCGCGTGCGGCGTGTAGCGGCGCCAGGCGTCGCGGAAGCCCTGCGGGTCGCGCAACGCGGTGGGCAGCATGAACGGCAGGCGCAGCAGGTTGCCGAAGTAGTCGATGAGGATGGGGCCGATCAGCAGCTTCTTGACCGCGTAGCCGTCGAGCACCGTGTAGACGGCGATCAGCAGGCCGGTGGCCGTTCCCCAGAACAGCCCGGCGTGCACGCGCGCCCGCTGCGCCGGATCGTGCGCCGCGCGCAGCAGCGACGGCCCGCCGGCGATGATGAAGACGCCGGCGCACACGCCCAGCACGCCCAGCGCGCCCGCGACGCCGAGGTGCTCGCCCAGCACCAGCGTCGCCGCGACCGAGCTCACCAGCGGCCCGGTGCCGCGCGCGACCGGATAGACGACGGTCAGGTCCGACACGCTGTAGCCCTTGAGCAGCACGCGGAAGTAGGCCAGGTGCGTCAGGCCGCTCAGGAGGACGAAGCTCCAGGGCAGCCAGCCCCAGCGCGGCACCTCGTTCCACCCCAGCCACAGCCCCACCGGCGCCCAGAACACCGCCAGCACGATGCCGCCCATCAGGATGAAATGCTTGTTGCCTCCGGTCTTCTTGGTGACGATGTTCCAGGACGCGTGCAGCAAGGCGGCGATGATCACCATCGCGAGGGCGGAGACGGGCATGGCGGCGATTCTAGAATCGGTGGACACCCCGACCGCGAGGACACGATGCTGAAGATCCTGGGCAAGCCCGTCTCGATCAACGTGCGCAAGCTGCTGTGGCTGTGCGAGGAGCTCGCGCTGCCGTACACGCTGGAGCCATGGGGGGCCGGGTATCGCGACACGAACGTGCAGGAGTTCGTCGCGCTGAACCCGAACGCGATGGTTCCGGTGATCGTCGACGGCGACGTCGTGCTGTGGGAGTCCAACACGATCTGCCGCTACCTCGCCGGCAAGGCCGGCCGCGAGGACCTGCTGCCGCGCGACCCGCTCGCCCGCGCCCGCGTCGAGCAGTGGATGGACTGGCAGGTCGGCGACCTCAACAACGCGTGGCGCTACGCGTTCATGAGCCTCGTGCGCCGGAGCCCGGCGCACCAGGACGCCCAGGCCGTCGCCGCCAGCGCCGCCGCCTGGAACCGCCACATGGCCATCCTCGAAGGCCAGCTCGAACGCACGGGGGCCTTCGTCGCCGGGCCGGCGTTCACGCTGGCCGACATCGTGATCGGCCTGTCGGTGAACCGCTGGTTCATGACGCCCATCGAGCGTCCGGCGCTGCCACGCGTGCAGGCCTACTACGACCGCCTCGCCGAACACGCGGGCTTCCGCCAGCACGGGCGCAACGGGACGCCCTGAACCGGAGAGCGGCATGACACAACCCGTCCTCGTCGAGCTCTGGCGCGGCGACATCGTCGAGTCCTTCCATCGCGGTGCGTACGCCGTCGTCGACGCCGACGGCGCCGTGCGGCGCCAGGGCGGCGACACCGCCCGGCCCGTCTACGCGCGCTCCGCCGTCAAGGGCCTGCAGGCGCTGCCGCTGGTGGCCTCGGGCGCGGCCGATCGCTTCGGGCTGTCGAACGAGGAGCTGGCACTGGCCTGCGCCTCGCACGGCGGCCAGCCAGAGCACGTCGCCGCCGCGACGGCCATGCTGGCCAAGGCCGGACTCGACGCCGGCGTGCTGGAATGCGGCACGCACTGGCCCTCGAACGAACTCGCGGCGCGCGCGCTCGCGGCCAGCGGCGAACCGCCCTGCCCGCTGCACAACAATTGCTCCGGCAAGCACGCGGGCTTCGCCTGCCTGGGCGCGCTGATGGCCGGCGACGCCGACCGCGCGCGCGGCCTGCTGCGCGGCTACGTCGAACCCGGGCACCCCGTGATGCGCGAGATCAGCGCATCGCTGGAGTCGGCCACGGGCGTGCGTCTGGCCGACGCCCCGCGCGCCACCGACGGCTGCTCGATCCCGACCTTCGGCATCCCGCTGCGCGCGCTGGCCCACGCGTTCGCCCGCTTCGGCACGGGCACCGGCCTCGCGCCCGAGCGCGCCCGCGCCGCCGCGCGCCTGCGCGAGGCCGTGGCCGCCGCGCCGCGCATGGTCGCCGGCACGGGTCGTCTCGACACGCGGCTGATGCAGCACTTCGGCCGCCGCGTGTTCTGCAAGGTCGGCGCCGAGGGCGTCTATTGCGCGGCGCTGCCCGAGCTCGGGCTGGGACTGGCGCTGAAGATGGACGACGGCAACAACGCGCGCGCGGCCGAAGTGGCCGTCGTCGCGCTGATCGAATCGCTGCTCGCGCTGGATGACGCGGATCGCGCGTTCGTCGC
>DASQCX010000718.1:0-3046 GCA_035634455.1 Burkholderiaceae bacterium | reverse complement strand
GCTTGCCCATGCCGATGATCCAGAACTCGACCTTCTCGCCGGCCGCGTTGCGCGGCACGCCCCAGCGCGGGTCGATGTCGGCCAGCGCCTGCGCGTGGGCGCGATCCAGCGTGGCCTCGGCCAGGTGCGTCATGGCCGCGGTGATCCCGGCCTGGTCGGCGTGCTGCTCGACGTCGAGCACGGCCAGGCGCTCGAGCACGAGCTGGCGCGCGATGCGCAGCGCCGCCATCACGGGGACGCCGTCGGCTTCGAGTCCGGCGATCAGCGCGCTGATGCCGGCGAAGTCGGGCAGGCCGGGCGGCAGGCGGTCCAGCATGTCGCCGTGGCGGCGACGCACGCGCTGCACGAAGCGGCTGTGCGCGGCCAGCGCCCTGCCGCGCGACAGCGGGAGCGGCGTCTCGGGCGCGTTCACGGCTGGACGGGCGCCGCGACGGCGCGTGTTACCGAAAGTTCGCGGCAAGCAAAGGGAACGATCGCGCCCAGACGCCCGGATTGGCGCTTGTCTAGCCCACCTACACTGTGGTCTGGGGTACCGCCCCGTGCCGAACTTTTCATGAGATTGCAACCGAGCGCATTTTTTGATCCAGTCGTCAGGCGGCTGCGCTTCATGCCGTGGCGGCGCGGGCTCCAACTGGCCTGGAAGGCCGTCGTCTATGCGGGCCTGTCGTTCCTGTGCCTGGTCGTGCTCGCGTGGCTGACTCTGCAGTGGGGGATTCTGCCGCACATCGAGGATTGGCGCCCCGAGCTGGAACGCCATGCCAGCCGCGCGGTAGGGGTTCCCGTGCGTATCGGCCGCATCAGCGTGCGCTCGTCTTCGTGGATACCCGCAGTCGACCTGCGCGACGTCGTGCTGACCGACCCCTCCGGCGCCGAGGCGCTGCGGCTGCCGCGCGTGTCGGCGGCGCTGTCGCCGCGGTCGCTGCTGCTGCTGTCGCCGCGGCTGGCGCAGCTCTACATCGAGGACGCCCGCCTGCTGGTGCGGCGCGACGCCGCCGGCCACCTGCACGTCGGCGGCCTCGACCTCGCCGCGCGCACCACCGTCTCCAGCGCCGACGAGGCCGCCACGCTCGACTGGCTCTTCAGCCAGGACGAGATCGTGCTGCGCCGCGGCGCCGTGCGCTGGATCGACGAGCAGCGCGCCGCGCCCGCGCTCGAGCTGACCGACGTCGACGTCGTCCTGCGCAACGGCCTGCGCTCGCACGACATGCGCGTCGACGCCACGCCGCCCGTCGACTGGGGCGACCGCTTCACGCTGCGCGCCCGCACGCGCCAGCCGCTGTTCTCGTACGCGGGCGACTGGCGCCGCTGGACGGGCACCTTCTACGCCGACCTGCCGCGCGGCGACGTCGCGCAGCTCAAGCACCACGTCGACCTGCCGTTCCAGCTCGACGGCGGCACGGGCTCGCTGCGGCTGTGGCTGGACTTCCAGAACAACCACTGGCGCTCGGCCACCGCCGACGTCCGGCTGGACGGCGTCGCCGTGCGCCTGGCGACCGACGTGCAGCCGCTGGCCATCGCGCATGCGAGCGGGCGCCTGATCGCCAGCCGCGACCCGACCGGCGTCGTGTTGGCGGCCGAGCACTTCGGCTTCGAGACGGCCGACGGCGTCGCCTGGCCCGCGGGCGACATGCGCGTGGCGTGGCAGCAGGTGCAGCGCAGCGTCGTCACGAAGCTGGGCCGCCGCGCCTACGTCAGCCGGCATCACGACGCGGCGCTGGCCGCGGCCGCGGGCCGCCCGCTGCCCGCCTCGGCGCCGTCGCCGGCGCGCCCGCCCAGCGGCGCCTTGCCGTGGGACGACCTCGCCCCGGTGACCGGCGGCGCGCTGTCGGCCGACCATCTCGACCTCGCGCTGATGCGCCGCCTGGCCGCGTCGCTGCCGCTGCCCGCGGTCGCGCAGCAGTGGCTCGCCGACTACCGGCCCGAGGGCGTGGTGCGCCAGCTCGACGCGCGCTGGACGGGCCCGCTCGCCAGGCCCGATGTCTACCGCGTCAGCGCCGCGGTCGACGCGTTCTCGATGGCGGCGGGCGCGATCCCCGAGGGCGCGCGCAACGGCCGGCCGGGCTGGCGCAACGCCAAGGTCATGCTGGACGCGAACGAGCGCGGCGGCGCGGCGCATCTCGCGCTCGACGGCGGCAGCATCGAGTTGCCGGGCGTGTTCGAGGAGCCCGTGATCGCGTTCGACCGCTTCGGCGCCGACGCGCGCTGGACGATCGCGCCGTCGCGCGACCCCGCGCAGCCGCCGGCGATCTCGCTGGCGCTGAACGACGTGCGCTTCGCCAACGCGGATGCCGAGGGCGAGCTGCAGCTGCAATGGCGCAGCGGCCCCGACGCGGCGCCGGCGGCCGCGCCCGCGCCGTCGGGCGCCTCCACCGCCTCGATGTTCGGCCGCGGCCACCGCTACCCCGGCACGATCGATCTCAAGGGCGTGCTGGCGCATGCGCGCGCCGACCGCGTCGCCCGCTACCTGCCCGACGCGGGGCTCGAGAACACGCGCAGCTGGCTCGCCGCAGCGTTCGCGGGCGGCGAGATGGACGACGTGCGCTTCGCGGTGCGCGGCGACCTCGCCGCCTTCCCGTACCAGCGCCCGGCCGACGGCGACTTCCGCATCGCCGGCCACGTGCGCGGCACGACGCTGACCTACGTGCCGGGCACGCAGGCGGCCGACGGCACGCGCGCGCCGTCGCAGTGGCCGGCGTTCACGCAGGTGGCCGGCGAGGTGGTGCTCGATCGCGGCGCGCTCGAGATCCGCGACGCCAGCGGCCGCATGGGCGAGCTGCAGCTGCACGGCGTCAACGGCGGCATCCGCAACCTGTACGAGCAGGCGACGCTCGCGCTGCACGGCCAGGTCTCGGGCCCGATGACGGATTTCCTGCGCTACGTCGCGCAGTCCCCGGTCGGCGGCTGGCTGCACGGCGGCCTGGCCGCGGCGACGGCCAGCGGCAACGCCGAGCTAGACCTCGGGCTGAACATCCCGCTGCAGCACGGCGAGCAGACCACGGTCGCCGGCGCGCTGACGCTGCCCGGCAACGACGTCCGCCTGGTCGCC
>DASQCX010000717.1:0-4898 GCA_035634455.1 Burkholderiaceae bacterium | reverse complement strand
GCGCTCGAGGTCGCCGCCGGTCGCGGCCTCGAGCGTGCCCATCAGGTCGATGGCGATGGCGCGCGCGGCGGCCTTGCCTTCCTCGGTGGTCATCGTCAGACCCAGCTGTCCGACCCAGGGCTTGCCGTCCTTCTTGGCGATGTGGCCCGAGATGAACACGAGCGGGCCGGTCTGCACGAAGGGCAGGTAGGCGGCGGCGGGGATGGCGAGCGGCGGGAGCTCGATCCCCAGGGCTTGCAGGCGGGCGGCGACGGTCATGGCGGTTCTCCGTGCGGGGCCGGGGGGCCCCATGATGGGCACGGATGCTACACGTCTGTCCAAACACCTGTCCCGGCGCGGGCGGGCCGATCGCGGTCTGGCGGCCGTTCGGGGGCATGGCGCTCAATCGATCGCGAGCAGCGGCGCCAGTGCTTGCCGCCCCGGTGGCGTCAGTTCGAGCGCACGCTCGCTGCCGATGCGGCGCAGCCAGCCGCGCTCGATGAAATGATCCAGCAGCCCGCTGGCCAGCTTGCCGGCGAGGTGGTCGCGCCGCTCCGACCAGTCCAGGCACCGGTAGGCGACGCGCTGCGACGCGTTCGCCCGCAGCGCGGTGGCATCGAAGCCGAGCCGGGCGAGCCCGGCGACGCCCGCGTCCGTCAGCGCGTAGCCCTCGGTGGCGTCGACGAGCCAGGCGTTGTCCAGCAGATGCTCGAACAGCGCGACGCCGCGCCGCCCCGCGAGGTGGCCGTAACAGCAGCGCGCCTCGCGCAGCCGTTGGCGCGCGGGCGCCGACCATTCGCGGTCGTGCGAAGAGCGCTCCGCCACCATCGCCAGCGCTTCCAGCGCGTGGGCGACGTCGGCGTCGGCGATGCGGAAGTAGCGGTGCCGGCCGCGCGGCTCGCAGGCGAGCAGGCCCGCGTCGACCAGCTTGACCAGGTGCGCACTGGCCGTGGCCGCGCTCACCGAGGCGGTCCGCGCCAGCTCGCCGGCGCTGGCGTACTCGCCCGACAGCAGGAACGCGAGAATGCGGGCGCGCGACGGGTCGGCCACCAGCGTGGCGATGCGCGCGAGGCGCGGCTCGTGCGGGGCGTCGGATGGCGGCGGAGGCGCGCGTCGCGTGGCGGGCATGGCGGCGGGATCAGGCTGTGGTCGCATCACTGTATTCCGATGCGCGCAGCCAGGTCTCGTCCACGAGTTCGGTGAACGTGCGCTGCTCGCGGACGATGAAGCGCTCGCGCTGCGCGAACTCGAAGTTGGCGCGTCCTTGCGGGTCGGTGCGCAGTCGCTTGCGATACGCCTCGTAGGCCGCGAGGCTCTCGAAAGAGATCAGCCCCCAGGCCTCGTAGTTCGTGCCCTCGCTGGGCAGGAAGTAGCCGATGAGGTGGCCGCCGCAGCGCGGGATGATGCGGCCCCAGGCCTCGCAGTAGCGACGGAAGAGGTCGCGCTTGAAAGGGTCGATCTCGTAGCGGATGAAGCAGGTGACGGTCATGGCGTGGCTCGCTGCGAATGGGCTGGATCGGAGTGTGGGGCGGAAGTCGTCGTGGTTGTTTCGATGTGGACCTAAGCGTCGCCGATTGGCCGGAAATCGACCGATCCGCGCGGGGCGGCGCGTCGGCGCCCCTCCTACGATGAAGCCATGGACGACGTTCGTGCGATCACCTTCAACCGGGCGACGGGCGCGTGGTGGCGCGCCGCGGTCGTGCTCGCGTGGGTGGCGGGCGTCGCCTTGCAGTTGCAGCAGCCGGCGCTCTGGTTCAGCGATGCGTACCTCCTTATCGCGGGCGGGGCGCTGGCCGCGTGGCTGGCGTCGAGGTCGCTGCGGCGGGCTCGATGGGGCGGCTTCGCGCGCGTCACGTTCTGGCTCGCGGTTGTTGCCGCCGGCTTCGCGTACGCGGGCTGGCGCGCGGACAGGCGTGTCGCGGACGCGCTCGCGCCCGCGTGGGAGGGCTGCGACATCGAGCTGGTCGGCACCGTCGACGACATGCCGCAGCTCGCGCCTGACGGCGCGCGCTTCGCGTTTGCCGTCGAGTCGGCGCGGCCGCTGGGGATGACGGCGCGCGAGCTGAAGCGGGTGCAGGCGTTGGATGCGGCGCCCGGACGGCCGTTGCCGCCGGTGATCGCGGCGACTGAAAGCGCGAAGCCGGGCTTGTCGCCAGCGAATGACGCCGACGACGATGACGCGAGTCCCGTCGCGCAGCCCGCCGCAGGCGGCGCGCCGATCGTCCCCTCGCGCGTCTGGCTCGCCTGGAACCGCAACCAGCGTGACGATCGCGCGGTCGCCGACGTCCCGCCGCCCTTGCGCGCCGGCCAGCGCTGGCGTCTGCCGGTCCGCCTGCGACGCCCGCACGGCGCGATGAACCCCGGCGGCTTCGACGCCGAACTCTGGCTGTTCGACCAGGGCCTGGGCGCCACCGGCGCGGTGCGCGGCAGTGGCCGCCTGCTGGACGCGTCCTGGTCGCCGATCGCGAACGCCCGCCAGTGGGTGCGCGACCGCCTGCTGCTGACGAGCGCCCGGCCCGATGCCGGCCAGGCGGCCACGGCCGGCACGCTCGCGGCGCTGGCGGTGGGCGACCAGGCGGCGATCGCCGGACCCGACTGGGAAACGTTCCGCGACACGGGCGTGGCGCACCTCGTCAGCATCTCCGGATTGCACATCACGATGATCGGCTGGCTCGGAGGCGCGGCTGTCGGCGCGTCGTGGCGGCGCAGCGAACGCGCGACGTTGGCGCTGCCGGCCGTGGCGGCCGCGCGCTGGGGCGGTGTCGGCATGGCCTGGCTCTACGCCCTGCTGGCCGGTTGGGGTGTGCCGGGGCAGCGCACGGTGGTGATGCTGGCGGCGACGGCGTCGCTGCGCAGCCTCGGCCTGGACTGGCCGCCCGCGCTGCTGACGCTGGCCGCCATGCTGCCGGTGACGCTGCTCGATCCGTGGGCGCTGCTGCAGCCGGGCTTCTGGCTGTCGTTCGCGGCGGTGGGGCTGCTGATGGTGTCGCGGCCGGCACGCTTGGTGGTCGAACCAGCCGTCGCGACGCCGGCGGGTGGCGGCGAGGGGACGAGCGTGGGCGTGGACTCGCATGACGCACATGCGTCCGACGGTGCGCTGTCGCGGCAGGGCCTCGAAGTGGATGCCCATGCGCCGGCGGGCGCGACCGCGTCGACGGGCGGTGCCGTGTCGCGTGGGATGTCGGATCGGCTTCTTGGGTGGCGCATCGCGGTGCGGGCTGCGGCCGGACGGGTGGCGGCGGCCCGCGGCGCCGTCGGTGGACGCCTCGCCGCCGAACTGCGCGGCGGCTTGCGTGCGCAGCTCGTCGCCAGCATCGGCCTCGCGCCGCTCACGCTGGTCGCGTTCCAGCAGGTCTCGCTGGTGGGCCTGCTCGCCAACCTGGTGGCCGAGCCCTGGGTCACGCTGGTGGTGACGCCGCTGACCTTGCTCGGCATCGCGCTGCCGCCGCTGTGGGCGCTGGCGGCGCTCGCGCTGAAGCCGTTGCTGTGGTGGCTGGGCTGGCTGGCGCGCTGGCCGCTCGCCAGCGTGCACGTCGCCACGGCGCCCGGCTGGGCGTTGGCGGCGGGCCTGGTCGGCGGTGCCGTGCTGATGCTGCCGCTGCCCTGGCGTGCGCGTGGCCTCGGGCTGGCGCTGCTGCCGCCGCTGCTGTGGCCCTTCGTCGAGCGTCCGGCGGCCGGGCGCTTCGAATTGCTGGCGGCCGACGTCGGGCAGGGCACCGCGGTGCTGGTGCGCACCCGCTCGCACCTGCTGCTGTTCGACACCGGCCCGCGCTTCGGCGACGACAGCGACGCCGGTCGCCGCCTGCTGCTGCCGCTGCTGCAGTCGCGCGGCGAGCCGCGGGTGGACGTGCTGCTGCTGAGCCACGCCGACGCCGACCACGTGGGTGGCGCGCAGTCCCTCGTCGACCGCATGCCGGTATTGGCGTTGCGCACCTCGCTGTCGCCCGGCAACCCGCTGCGCGCCAACGCGATCCCGCACACGGCCTGCGAGGCCGGGCAGGGCTGGGACTGGGATGGCGTGCGCTTCACGATCCTGCATCCGTTCGCCGGCGACTACCGCCCGGGTGCGAAGACCAACGCCCTGAGCTGCGTGCTGCGCGTCGTCGGGGCCGATGGCAGCAGCGCGTTGCTGACGGGCGACGTCGAGGCCGCCGGCGAGGCGCGGCTGGTTGCGCGGGCGCGCGCGTCGCCCGGCGCCGACGACGTGCGGTTGCGCAGCGACGTGCTGGTCGTGCCGCACCACGGCAGCCGTACCTCGTCGACGGCGGACTTCCTGGACGCGGTGCGGCCCGCAGTGGCGGTGATCCAGGTCGGCTACCGCAGTCGCTACGGCCATCCGGCGCCGGACGTCGTCGCGCGCTACCGGGCCCGCGGCATCCCTGTGGTGCGCAGCGACCACTGCGGCGCCTGGCGCTGGGCCGGCGGCCGGGCCTGGTGCACGCGCGACCTGCGGCGGCGCTACTGGCAGTGGCACGGCGCGAACGAGCCGCTGACGCCGGCCCGGATCGGCAGGCCGCCGCCGCCGGGAGAGCCGTGAGTGGACGTTCGTTGATGCGGCGCCTGTCGGAGCGGCCGTCGGCGCCAGGCGCCGGGCGCGTCGCCGGCCGCCGAATGCGGGCGGAGTCCGACACGGATTTGACGCGGGCGCGAGATAACGTCGCACGGGCGGCGTCGCGCGTGCCCGCCGCGCCCGCGCCCGCGCCGCGCCGCGGTGCACAGGCGGCCCGCCGGTTCAATCTGGTGCGCCTTGTTGCGCCATCCGCGTCCCGCATTGCACAGCCGCGGTGCGTCGCGGATACTGGGGCAGCCAGGCCGCCTGCCGGACTGGTGTCGGCGGCGCGTTCGGCGGCCTGGTCCGTCGGAACGCGCAGTCGGCGCGTGCTGGATCGGTTGTTGCTATGCAGTCCACAGGATCGCCG
>DASQCX010000716.1:0-3247 GCA_035634455.1 Burkholderiaceae bacterium | reverse complement strand
CCAGGGGCAGTTGTCCGGGAACTTCTGGCCCTTGCACGAACGCTGGCTCGAGACGACGCCGTAGACGCTCGTGGCCGCGTGCGGCGCGGGACCCTGGCCCAGGATCCATCTGTCGCCGCCGGGCGGCGGGCCGATCTCGCCGTTGGGGAAGGCGAACGACGTCGTCCAGTCGGCGTGGAGGTCGAACTCGTGCGCGGCGCGGCCGGTGAGGCGGCCGGTGCGCGGGGTGGTCGAGGCCTTGGCGCGTAGCAGCAGGGCGCGGCCCTCGGGGCGGACCTGGCCCGTCTGGAAATGGTGGCGAACGAGCAGCAGGTCGGCCAGTTCCACCTGCGACGTGCTGCCGCCGAAGCGCACCCGGGGGTTGTGCGGGTGGAAGACGCCCGAGACGAGCGGGCTGCCCTTGGCCAGCCCCTGCGGCAGGTTGGCCTGGATGGCCCGCGCCACGCCGCGGCGCAGGAACGGCGAGTCGGCCAGCATGGCGACGAAGGCGGGCTCGCCGGGCGCCGTCCACTTGTCCGCCGTGCGGCGCGACAGGCCGTACAGCGCGGCATGGGCCTTGACCCAGTCGAACTGCGCCCATGCGGTGGTGCAGGACTGCTCGATGAGCTTCTGGAGATCGGTGGCGAGGGTCATCGGCGGGCGGTCGGATCCGGGTGCGGGGCGCGCACAAGGCGCGAGGGGCGCCAGTCTATTCGCGGCCGGCGCGCTTGCGGCGGAGCCATGCACGAATCCGCATGGCTCCATGAAGAATGCAGCGTCGGCGGCCGGTCTTGGCGTTGCACCCCGCAAGGCCTTCGGGCCGGAGGTAACCTTGAGGGATCCACCGACTCCGAACCGTTCTCCAGGAACCATTCCCATGACCGAGACCACCACCGCTTCCTATCCCGACACCCGCCTGCTGATCGCCGGCGAATGGCGCGACGCCAACGGCGGCAGGCGGATCCCCGTTGTCAATCCGGCCACCGGCGAGGCCATCGGCCACGTTGCGCACGCGAACGTCGCCGACCTCGACGCGGCGCTGGCCGCCGCGCACAAGGGCTTCGAGGCCTGGCGCGTCGTGCCGGCCGTCGAGCGCGCCACGATCATGCGCAAGGCCGCCGGCCTGCTGCGCGAGCGCGCCGACGCGATCGCGCGCCTGCTGACGCAGGAGCAGGGCAAGCCGCTGGCCGAGGCGCGCGTCGAGGTGCTGGCCGGCGCCGGCATCATCGAGTGGTTCGCCGACGAGGGCATGCGCGTGTACGGCCGCGTCGTGCCCTCGCGCAACCCGGCCGCGCAGCAGCTGGTGCTCAAGGAGCCCGTCGGCCCGGTCGCGGCCTTCACGCCCTGGAACTTCCCGATCAACCAGATCGTGCGCAAGCTGGGCGCGGCGCTGGCCACGGGCTGCTCGTTCCTGGTCAAGGCGCCGGAGGAGACGCCCGCGTCGCCGGCCGCGCTGCTGCAAACCTTCGTCGACGCCGGCGTGCCGGCCGGCACGGTGGGCCTGGTGTTCGGCGATCCGGCCGAGATCTCCAGCCACCTGATCGCCAGCCCCGTCATCCGCAAGGTCACGTTCACCGGCTCGACGCCGGTCGGCAAGCAACTGGCCGCGCTGGCCGGCCAGCACATGAAGCGCGTGACGATGGAGCTCGGCGGCCACGCGCCGGTGATCGTCGCCGAGGACGCCGACGTCGCGCTGGCCGTCAGGGCCGCGGGCGCCGCCAAGTTCCGCAACGCGGGCCAGGTCTGCATCTCGCCGACGCGCTTCCTGGTGCACCGCAGCCTGCGCGACGAGTTCGCCGCAGCGCTCGTCAAGCACGCGCAGGGCCTGAAGCTGGGCGACGGCCTGGCCGAGGGCACCAGCCTGGGCCCGCTCGCCAACGGCCGCCGCGTCGTCGCGATGGACAAGGTGATGGCCGACGCGCGCGCCAAGGGCGCGAAGATCGCCACCGGCGGCGAGCGCGTGGGCAGCAGCGGCAACTTCTTCGCGCCGACGGTGCTGACCGACGTGCCGCTGGACGCCGACGTGTTCAACAACGAGCCCTTCGGCCCGGTCGCCGCGATTCGCGCGTTCGACACGCTGGACGAGGCGATCGCCGAGGCCAACCGCCTGCCGTACGGCCTGGCCGGCTATGCGTTCACCAAGTCGTTCAAGACCGTGCACCAGCTGAGCCTGCGCCTGGAGCTGGGCATGCTGTGGATCAACCAGCCGGCCACGCCGTCCGCCGAGATGCCGTTCGGCGGCGTCAAGGACTCCGGCTACGGCACGGAAGGCGGCCCGGAGGCGCTGGAGCCCTACCTGGTGACCAAGGCGGTGTCCGTCTTGGGCGTCTGACGTCCGGGGATGCGTCGCCCTCGATACGGGGCGACGCATCCGGCTAACCGGCCTGTTCAACGTCGCGGACTTGCTGCACACTCGCAAGACCCAAGGCGAGGAAAAGGTCCATGGCCAGGACTGCAACGCGATGCGCGGGCACCCCCCACGCCCGATGCGGCGGATGACCGCATGAAGGCGTCACCCGCGCGCGACGACGCTCCGACCGCGAGGCGCGGCCTCGGCAACTGGCATCGCGACAAGCGGCGCGGGTCGGCCATCGTCTTCGTGATGGCCGTGCTGCTGCTGGCACTGCTGTGCTCGGCGATCGTGGGCGTGCTGTCGTCCGCGCGCGCCTACGTCGGCGGCGAGAGCCTGTACTCCAAGGGTCAGAAGGACGCGGTGCGCTGGCTGGGCCAGTACCTGCGCTCGGGCGAGGAGG
Organism: Burkholderiaceae bacterium; assembly: GCA_035634455.1. GTDB lineage: Bacteria > Pseudomonadota > Gammaproteobacteria > Burkholderiales > Burkholderiaceae_C > Scleromatobacter. The sequence continues at coordinate 515 of DASQCX010000716.1, read as the reverse complement.
ACGACTACCAGCACTACCTCGCGGCGCTGGCCGTGCCGCTGGGCGATCGCACCGCGCAGCTGGAACTCGAGAAGGCCGGCCCCGACTACGCGGTCGTGCGGCGCGCCCTGCTGCAGGGCGGCAACGATCCGGCGGATCTCGGCCTGATCATCGGCTTCTACCGGCTGTTCCGCCACGTGCCGCTGGTGGCGGCGGCGATCGACACCTGGGCCGCGGCCGACGAGGACCTCGTCCGGCTGCAGCGCCTGGGCGAGCAGATCCACGGCGCGCGCACCGCCGGGACGGACGACGCGTGGCGGCCGCGTCTCGAGATGGAGATGTACCGGCTCGACGACACGCTCAACGAGCGCGAGATGCTGTTCTCGCGCCAGCTCGGCGAGGCCGCACGCTGGGTGCAGGGCCTGCTGCTGCTGGCCACCGCGGGGCTGGCGCTGGCGCTGATCGTCGCCGGCCTGCTGTTCGCCCGCGCCATGTGGATGCGGCTCGCGCAGTCGCAGCTGGAGGTCGAGGAGGGC
>DASQCX010000715.1:0-5586 GCA_035634455.1 Burkholderiaceae bacterium | reverse complement strand
GCCACCAGCGTGGGCAGGACGTAGGCCATGACCGTGCCATGCGCGGTGACCGAGCGGTAGTAGTGCTCCGGGTTGTTGATCCACGTGGACAGCGGGCTGCGGATGTACATCTGCCAGGCGCCCAGCACCAGCGCGCCGAGAAAGGCGACGAATGCCACCCAGAAGTGGGCGAGGACGAGTTTCTTAGCGAGGAACACAGCTGAGCCTTTCCCCTGGCCGGACCTTGGCCATGAACTCGTCACGCGGCAGCACCTGCACGTGCGCCCACATCGCCTCGTGGCCCGTGCCGCAGTACTCGTGGCAGGGCATCAGCTGCTCGCCGGTCTTGTGGAAGGTCGTCGTGAAGGTCGCGACGAAGCCCGGCACCAGCATCGTGTTGGCGTTGGTCGTGCCGACCACGAAGCCGTGGATCGCGTCGGCGCTGGTGCCGCGGAAGGTGACGGGCGTGCCGGCCGGCACGACGATGCAGGGCGGCTGGAACGCGTACTGCTGCGCGACGACGCGCACCATCACGCGGCCGTCGGGCTCGACGCTCGTGCCGAGGTTGCTCTCGACGAACTCGCCGCGGATGTGCAGCGTGCGGACGTCGACCGTCTCGACGCGCGACGGCGGCATCGCCGCCCAGTGCAGCGCGGTGATCACCATCATCGCGACCAGCAGCCCGATGATGCCCACCACGATGATGGCCCAGCGGCGCTCGGCCGCGACCGCGACGGCGGAACTGCCGTGCCCTGAAGTCATTGGATCGCTCCGCGCGGCAGGTAGACCGCGAAATAGAAGACGAAGAAGATGGCGACCACGATGGCGGTGGCGACGCCGGCCACCGCGAACGCGCCCGCGGGGCCGCGCTGCACGATCTCGTCGACGCGTGCGTCCTCGTCGTTGGCGGCCGCCGGCCGGTCGTTGGGGTTGTCGTGCATGGCGTTCACTCCGGCAGCAGCTTGCGCAGGTCGTTGGCTTGCGCGGGCGTCACCGGGGTGCCGGCGTTGTCCCACGCGACGCGGATGTAGGTGACGACGGCCGCGACCTCGTCGTCACTGAGGACGTGCGAGAACGGCGGCATGCCGTACGGCCGCCCGTTCTTGCGCGTGCCCGGCGCGTAGCCGCCGTTGAGCACCATGCGGATCGAGTTCACCGGCGAGGACATCGTGATCGACTGGTTGCCCGCGAGCGGTGGATAGGCCGGCGGCTGGCCCTTGCCCTCGCCGCCGTGGCAGGCCGCGCACTGCTGCGCGTAGACCTTGCGGCCCAGCTCCATCACCGCCGGGTCGACCAGGCGCGCCTGGCTGGTGGGCGGCGGTTCCGAGTCGCGCTGCGGCAGCGCCTTCAGGTAGACGGCCATCGCCCGCGCGTCCTCGTCGTCGAGGTACTGCAGGCTGTTGTAGACCACCTCCGCCATCGGGCCGTAGACCGCGCCGCGGTGCGACGCGCCCACCTGCAGCAGGTCGGCGATGTCGTGGATCTCCCAGTTGCCCAGGCCGGCCTCGCGGTTGGACGTGAGCGACGGCGCGTACCAGTTCTGGTTCGGGATCATCCCGCCCTCGAAGGCCTTGGATTCGCTCGATCCGCCGAGCGCGTTGATCGCCGTGTGGCACATCGCGCAGTGGCCCAGGCCCTGCACCAGGTAGGCGCCGCGGTTCCACTCGGCGCCCTGCGTCGGGTCGGGCTTGTACTCGCCTTCGCGGAAGTACAGGCTGCGCCAGCCCAGGAGCAGGTCGCGGTTGTCGAACGGGAAGTGCAGCTCGTGCGGCCGATTCTTCTGCCGCACTGGCGGCACCGACATCAGGTACGCGAAGATCGCGTCCGAGTCGGCGCGCGTGACCTTGGTGTACGAGGCGAACGGCATCGCCGGGTACAGCAGCGTGCCGTCGCGCGACACGCCCGCGTGCATCATCCGGTAGAAGTCGTCCGCGGTCCAGCGGCCGATGCCGGTGTCGTCGTCGGGCGTGATGTTGGGCACGTAGAGGTTGCCGAACGGCGTGGGCATGGGCCGCCCGCCGGCGAAGACCCGGCCGTCCTTGTCGGTGTGGCAGGCGACGCAGTCGCCGGCGCGCGCCAGGTACTCGCCGCGCTCGATGACGGTGGTGTGGGCGCTGACATGCCGCGCCGGCTTGTCGTGCGGCAGCGCGCCGGGCAGCAGGAAGCGGAGCGCGACGGCGCCCAGGCCGACGGCGACGGCCGCGCCGATGGCGATGCGGGAGACGAGCTTCACTTGCGGGCCTCCTGGCTGCCGCAGGCGAACGGCATGCGATCGATGTTGGCCTTCGCGGGCGCGAGGTCCCTGGGCGGCGGCTGCAGCGACAGCCACGTGGCGACGGCCGCGATGTCCGGGTCGGACAGGCGCGTGGCCACGCGCTTCATGCAGTCGGGCTCGGGCGCATGGCGGTCGCCGGTGCGCCAGCGCGTCAGCTGCGCCGTGACGTAGGTCGGACGCAGCCCGGTCAGGCCGGGCACGCCGGGCTCCATGCCGGTGAGCCGCGCGCCGTGGCACGACACGCAGGCCGGCACGCCCGTGGCGAGGTCGCCCTTGGTGGCCAGCTCGGCGCCGCGCGCGACGACGGCGGGCGCGGGGTTGGGCACCGGGTGCGACACCAGCTCGGGCCGCAGCTTCGAGAAGTAGTCGGCGATCTCGTGCAGGTAGGCGTCGGGCAGGTAGGCGACCAGGTAGTTCATCGGCGGGTAGCGGCGATCGTCGTCGCGGAAGGCCACCAGCTGGTTGTAGAGATAGCCGGCCGGCTTGCCCGCGATGCGCGGGTAGTAGCCGTCCTGGGTGCCCTGGCCGCTCTGGCCATGGCAGGTGACGCAGCCCTGGACGCGCGCCTCCACCGAGTCGAGGTCGCGGAAGGCCGGCGTCGCGGCGTCTTGCGCGGCCGCCGCGGCGGCCCAGGCGAGCGGAAGCAAGAGTGCGAAGGTTCGGAGTCGGGACACGGCGTTTCCTCGGCGCCGCGCGGTCCCCGACGGGGTGTCGGGCGGGCGGCAAGAACAGCGCAACGAGGATAGGCGTGCGTCGCGGGCTTGTCGATCAAGGTCTGAATGCCGATAGGCGATTGCCTTGCGCTGCGTCAAGCGCTCAGGCGGTCGCCGCCGCGGGGCGAGCGACCGGCACCGGGGACGCCGCGGCGTCCCGGCCGGGAGCGAGGCGCTACAGCGGACGCGCCGCGGCCACCAGTGCAGGGTCGACGTCGCCCACGGTGGTCGTGCGCTTGACGATCCGGCCCTCGTCATCGAGCAGGCTGATCACGCTCGAATGGTTGAACTCGCCGCTGGGCAGGCGCCGGTACTGCACGCCGAGCAGGGCGGCGATGCGGCGCGCGTCGGCGCCGGAGCCGCGCACGAGGCTCCAGCGAGCGTCACAGTGGTGTTTCGCGGCCGTCTCCTTGAGCACGGGCACGGTATCGCGCTCGGGGTCGAAGCTGACCATCACGACGCGCACCTTGTCGCGCACGGGCTTGTCGAACGCGTCGACGGTGCGCCGGATCGACTCGAAGATCAGCGGGCACACCATCTCGCACGAGGTGTAGAACATGCTCGCCAACACCGGCGCGCCGCGCGTCGAGGCCCAGTCGAACGGGTGGCCGTCCTGGTCGACGAGGCGCGGGTGCAGCTGGTAGACGGAGTCGCCGGGCAGGGGGGCGGCGGCGCGCGCGGACGCGGCCAGCGCGGCGAACGCGAACAGGCTCAGCACGTCGCGGCGCGTCGGGGCGAGGCGGGTCATCGAGGCTCTCCGGAAGCGGGGCGCACGCAGCGGAAGCCGAGCGAGCGCATGGTGTCGGCGGCCGACAGCGAGGACAGCAGCGCGATGCGCATCAGCACGGCGTAGTTGTCGCGGTCGGCCATGCTGATCGCGCCGGCGCCGCAGAAGCGCAGCGTGTCGGGGTCGCCCTGGGTGCGGCTGTCTCCGGCGACGAACAGCGCGTTGAAGTCGTCGACCCATTCCCACACGAGGCCGTGCAGGTCGCGCACGCCATGCACGTCGGGCGGGCCGCCGACGTCGCGCGGCGCGATCGTGGCCGGCTGCGCGTACCAGGACAGGATGCGCTGGCGCCAGGTGGGGTCGGCGCGGGCGTCGGCGCGGGTCTCGTCGGCCGCGGCGGCGAATTCCCATTCGAGCCAGGTCGGCAGCCGGCCGCCTTCGCTGTCGCAGAAGGCCTGCGCGGCGAACCAGCTGACCTCGGTGACCGGGCGCGCGTCGGCTGCGCCGGGGGCATCGTCCGCCGCGGGGCCGTCGGCCAGGTAGGCGGCGTCCGCGAACACGGCCGGCGCGCGCCCGCGGCGCCACTCGGGATGCCGCGCGAGAAAGGCACGGAACTCGGCGCGCGTCACCGGCGTGGCGCGCAGGTCGAACGGGTCGACGCGTGCGGCGGCTGCCGACCCCTGGGTCGCGCCCTGGGGCAGAACGCTGGTGAAGGTGCCGCCCGGCAGTCGTACGTAGTCGGCTGCGCAGGCGAGCCCGGCCGCCGTCGCGAGCGCGATCGCGAGTGCGCCGGTTCGCCTGCGTCGCATGCGGGCGCTCAGTGCTCGGCCTGGGCCGTCGCCGCGCCGCCTTGCGCGCGCGATTTCTTCACGTCGTCCGCCGACACGCGGCCGCCCGGGTTGTCCCAGCTGTTGAGCACGAAGGTCAGGATGTTGGCGACCTCGTCGTCGTTGAGCTGGCTCATCGGCGGCATCACGGAATCGTACGGCGTGCCGTTGACGGTGATCTTGCCCGTCAGGCCGCGCAGCGGGATGCCGATCGCGCGCTTGACGTCCGCGGCGAGGAAGTCCGACTTCGCCAGCGGCGGGAACACGCCCGGAATGCCCGCGCCGTTGGCCTGGTGGCACACCGAGCACGTGCCGGTGAACAGCGCCTCGCCGGCCTTGACCTGGTCCTGCAGCGACAGCGTGCCCTGGCGCGCCGACTCGGTGGCCTTCGCGACGGCGTCGAGATTGGGCCGCGCGCGGTCGCCGAGGTAGACCGAGTCGAGCTCCTTGCCCGAGTAGATGGCCTTGTCCTGCGGACCGTCCACCTTCAGGATCGCGAGCGCGCCCTTGTTGAACGCGCGGAAGATCGAGTGATCGACCATCACGTAGCTGCCCGGCACATGGGTGCGGAACTTCGCGATCGCCGCGCCTCCGGCGGGGATCAGCGTGGTCTGCACGTTCTTCTGGACGTTGGTGCCGCCCTCGAAGCGCACTTCGTCGAAGATGGCGCCGATCACGTGGAAGCTGGAGACCAGGTTGGGGCCGCCGTTGCCGACGAACAGCCGCACCGTCTCGCCGACCTTGGCCTTGAGCGCCTTGTCGCCGGTGAGCGAGCCCTCGGCGCCGTTGAACAGCACGTAGGTGGGCTTCTCGTCGATCGCCTTCTCCATGTCGAAGGGCTGGTCGCCCTTCTCGCGGTACTTGCCCGTGGTGTAGAAGTCGCCCTGCATCACGTAGTACTCGTGGTCGACCTTGGGCATGCCCTGCGGCGGCTCGACGAGGATGAGGCCGTACATGCCGTTGGCGATGTGCATGCCCACCGGCGCGGTGGCGCAGTGGTAGACGTAGATGCCCTCGTTGAGCGCCTTGAACGTGAACTTCGACTCGTGGCCCGGCGCGGTGAAG
>DASQCX010000714.1:0-2946 GCA_035634455.1 Burkholderiaceae bacterium | reverse complement strand
TCCGCGGCCATCTTGTCGGCGCGGGCGTCCAGCTGCGAGAAGTTGGCGCCGCCGACCTCGATGGCCTCCAGCGGGCAGCGCGACGACGCGTCGCCGTCGATGCCCCAGTTCTGCGCCTCGGGGGCCAGGTCCTGCGACTCGGGCCGCTTCAGGCCCAGGCCGGCCACCAGCGTGCCCATGCCGGCGTAGGTGCGCACGATGGCGGTGGCGAGGTCTTCCTCGGCCAGCACGTACGAACGCTTGGCGGTGTAGAGCTCGTTCTCGGAGTTCAGCAGGTCCAGCAGGCTGCGCTGGCCGATGTCGAACTGCTGGCGGTAGGCGTCGCGCGCCTTCTGGATCGCCACGACGTTGCGGTCGAGGTAGCCCAGCTGCTCGTTGAGCTTGCGCACGTCGTTGAACGCGACGGAGACGGTCTGGCGCGCGTCGACGCAGGCCTTGTCGCGCAGGTTCTCGGCCTGGGTCAGCAGGTTGGCGTACTGGCGCTCGCGGGCGGAGTCGGCACCGCCGTTGAAGATGTTCCAGGTCAGGGCGATCTCGGCGCCAACGTCGTGCCGCTGGTACAGCAGGCCGTCCAGGTTGTGGCCGGCGGCGCCCTGGGCGCGCGCCTCGACGCGCGGCTGGAACGGGCTCTTGCGCGCGGCGACCGCGGCGCGGGCGGAGCGCAGGTTCTCGATCGCGCCGGCCACCGCGGGGCTCTGCAGCGCGGCGATGCGCATCGCGTCGGTCTCGGTGTCGGGCAGCGGCTTGGCCATCGACACCGCGCTGACGTTCTCCGCCGGCGGCACCACGCCGACCAGGCGGACGTAGCGCTCGGTGACGTCATGCAGGTTGGCGCGCTCGGTGACCAGGTTGGACTGGGCCAGCGCGACGCGCGCGGCCACCTGCTCGAGGTCGACGCCGCGGCCGACGCCGGCGCTGACGCGCGACTGCACCTGGTCGTACGAGAGCTTGTGCTGCACGTAGTTGTCCTCGGCCAGCGCCACCAGCTTGCGGTAGCGCACGACGTCGTAGTACGCCTTGGCGGCCTCCAGCCCGAACTGCTCGGTGGCATCGAGGAACTCGAACCAGCGCTCGAGCTTGGCGTGGCTCAGGCGCTCGATCTCGTTGTGCGTGCCCAGGCCGTCCCAAAGCAGCTGGCTGAGCTCCAGGCGCGCGCCGGTCTGCCAGAAGCGCGGGTCGCGCGGCAGCGAGCCGGTGTTCTCGTAGTGGCGCCGGCCGGCGTCGGCGGTGGCGTCCAGGTGCGGCTTCCAGGCGCCCGAGGCGGCGTCGATCTCGTCGTTCGAGGCCCGGAACGCGTTGAACTTGGCGGCGACCTCCGGGTTGCCCTCGATCGCCTTCTGCACCGACTGGACCACCGGCGAGGTGCTCTGCGCCATCGCGGCGCAACTGGCCAAAGCGAGCAGACTGAAGCGGATGAACGTCGTCTTCATGCGGAAAAGGCGGTCTCCCGACCGGCATGTTGTGTGTTGTTTCAATGATACCGGGCGCGGCCGCGCCGGGCCGCATGCGGCGCCGGGTATGCGCGCATTCCGTCGCGGCAAGCGTCGATTGATGCTCGAAGTTTCCGTTCGGCGGTGCCGCGGCCCGGCTTCAGTCCGCGCTCGGCGAGCCGATAGAGGCCAGTGGACCTCCAAATCGCCCGCCCCGCAGCGCCCGGCCCGGCGCGCGCCGCCGCATGGCTGCGCGCCGTGCTGCTGCGCCTGCTGGCGGTGCTGGCGCTGCTGGCGACCTCGGTGCAGGCGGTCGACACCGACCGCATCGTCCGGTCCGCGCAGAAATACGGCCCGACGGCCGTCGCCAACGCCAGGGCCCTGCAGCTGGTGATGCTCGCGCTCGGCGGCAAGGACGACGCCGCCAGGCTGCGCGCGGTCAACGACTTCTACAACCAGCGCCTGGCCTACATGGAGGACATCGACAACTGGGGCCAGGTCGACTACTGGGCCAGCCCGCTCGAGTCCCTGGGCAAGGGCGCGGGCGACTGCGAGGACTACGCGATCGGCAAGTACTTCACGCTGACCTCGCTGGGCGTGCCGCATGCGAAGCTGCGCATGGTCTACGTCCGTGCCAGCATCGCAGGCGCGCCCAACGGCTTCGTCGCCCACATGGTGCTGGCCTACTACCCGACGCCCGGATCCGAGCCGCTGGTGCTGGACAACCTGCAGCCCGCGATCCGGCCGGCGGGCGAGCGGCCCGACCTGGCGCCGGTCTTCAGCTTCAACGCGGAAGGCCTGTGGCAGGGTGTTGGTAGCATCCGTGCCAATGGGGACCCGCTGACGCGGCTGTCGAAATGGCGCGAGGCGTTGCAGCGCGCGCGCCAGGATGGCTTCCAATGAAGATCGTGCGAGAGGAGAGCGCATGTCGCTGATTCGCCAGGTTTGGTTGCTGTTGTCGGTGACGCTGGTGCTGGCCTTCGCCGGCGCCATCGGCGTGTCCGTCCACGCGGCGCGCCACTACTTGCAGACGCAGCTGGACCTGAAGAACAACGACACCGCGCAGTCGCTCGCGCTGACGCTGGGCCAGCAAAAGGGCGATCCCGTCGCGCTGGAGCTGGCGATCTCCAGTCAGTTCGACACCGGCTCCTACGAGCGCATCCGGCTGGTCGGGCCCGACGGCCGGACCCTGGTCGAGAAGCAGGCCGACCCGCATCCGCAGAGCGCTCCCGGCTGGTTCGTGGCGCTGCTGGGCCTGGCGCCGGCCGACGGCGTGGCGCAGGTCAGCGACGGCTGGCGCCAGATCGGCCGGCTCGAGGTGCGCAGCCAGTCGGCGTTCGCCGACGACGAGCTGTGGTCGGGCACGCTGGACACGGTCGGCGTGATGGCGCTGCTGCTGGCGGCCGCGGGCATCTTCTCGACGGTGGGAGTCAACCGCATCCGCGTGCCGCTGCTGCGCACCGTCGACCAGGCCAAGGCGATCACCGAGCGCCGCTTCGTCACGCTCGACGAGCCC
>DASQCX010000713.1:0-4595 GCA_035634455.1 Burkholderiaceae bacterium | reverse complement strand
CAGCACCTGGTACAGCTCGGGCGACTTCTCGACCGAGCTGAACAACCTGCCCGGCGCCGAGAGCTGGCCCATCACGATGGGCACCTACATCGCCGTGCCGCGCGTCGCGTCTGCCGCGGATCGCGCCGAGCGCACGCTGCGCTTCCTGACCTGGGCCTACCTGAACGGCGATGCGCTGGCGCGCCAGGCCAAGTTCGTGCCGCTGCCCGAGCGCGTGCAGGCGAGCGCCTACCGCGAGATCTCGCGCGTCGTGAGCGGCAGCGGCGAGATGCTGGGCGCCAAGATGATGGGCCAGCTGGTCAACTGACCCGCGGCTCAGGGCCAGACGGCCATCAGCGTGCGCGCCAGCCGCGCGCCGGCCAGGGTCAGCTGGCGCTTCTTGACCGGCGCCATCGCGTCGTCGTAGCGGCCGGTCAGCGGCACCGTCCACTGGTTGGCCTGCTCCGGGCCGAAGCGCAGGTCCTGCAGCGCGAGCCGCGCCTGCGTGAGCGTGGCGCCGGCCCATTGCGCCGGCCAGCCCTGGATGTCGCCGCGCGTGGCCGGCTCGGCGCGCGCCAGCGCCAGCCACGCGGCGTCGACGTGGTTCGAGTGCAGCGCTTCGGGGATGTCGTCCCAGGTCGCGTGCAGGTTCTCGCTGCGGTGGTTGGTGGCGACGCGGATCGTCACGACCTTGTTGCCGCCCTGCGTGTCCGTCGTGGGGTCGAACGTGCCGGCCTGCGGATCGACGACCTGGCCGTCCGGCCCGAGGTAGACCGCGCCGACGTGCAGCGGCTGCGCGACGTCTCCGACGTAGTGCGACAGCAGCAGCAGCGCCTCGCGCCTGTCCTTGATGTCGAACGGCGCGGGCGCCGGCTGGCCCTGGAGCACGCGGATCGTCGCGGCGATCGCCGCGACCACGTCGAAGTCGCGCGTGCCGACGTCGCCGAGGTGGTAGCGCCGGCGCTGGATGGCCTCGTCCGTGTAGTGGTACTGCGCGTGGCACGGCGAATCGGTCGGCGCGCGCGGGCAGTTGGTGTCGTTGCGCTTCACGAAATCGACCATTTCGGCCTCGCCGTCCGGCGTCTCGAAGATCGCGCACTCCGGATACTTGCCGGCCGAGACGTACGCGTAGTTCTTCGCAGGGTCGACGCCCTTGGCGCAATCGGCCCAGACCGCGGCCTGCTCCAGCGTGAGATCGCCCAGCAGCGCGCGCACCTGCGCCTGGGCGTGCGTGCCGGCGATCAGCCGGTCGGCCAGCGCGCCGACGGTGTGGTGCCCGTCGGGCCCCCACGCTGCGGCGGCGGTCGTGAACAGGGCGATGGCGAGCGCGAGCAGCGCGCGAGGCGGGCGACGGATCATGGCGGCTTCCTGGAGGCGGGATGCCGCGAGCGTGCACGGCATCGATGTCAGGGGTGCGACGCCGTCGGTTCCATCTGTTGCATGTGCGCCATGGCGCCCATGGGCGCCGGGTGTCCGGGCCGGGGCGCCGCGCCCGGCTTCGCGATCCTCAGCACGGCCATCATGCCGTTGTCCTCGTGATCGACCAGGTGGCAATGGAAGGGGATATCGCCCGCCAATGCTGCCGGGAACGTCATGCGGATGCGGACGCGACCCGGACGCACCGGCCCTTCCTTGCTCCGGAAGCCGGTGGCGGTCGCGTACGGCACCTCGACGACGTCGAGCAGCGGCGGCGCCGCGACGGCCCGGCCGTCGACCTCCAGCACGCGGAAGTGCAGCTGGTGGATGTGGAAGGTGTGCAGCTCGTTGGTCCAGTTCTCGATCACCCACTCCTCGGTCGTGCCGGCCTGGACGGTGATGGTCGGCGCGTCGCCCATCCTGTACGGCCGCAGCACCGCCCCGGGCTTGCGCTCGACGATGTAGAAGTCGGTCTGGTCGTCGGTGCCGGGGCGCGGATATTCCGCCAGCGCGATGACGCGGCGGCGGTCCACTTTGCGCGCCAGCAGGCCGGTGAACGCGTCGTGCACGTCGGCCGCGCGTGCGGGCGCGGGCGTGGCGGACGCGTCCGCGCCGCCGCGCGCGACGACCACCGCCAGCCGCCGCTCGGGCAGGCGGTCGCCCGCGCAGCCGGTGTCGATCGCGTGCGTGACCAGGGTGGCCTTGACGCCCGGCGGCGGCGCGGCGACCCAGAACTCGAGGCGACCGCCCGGCGGCACGGACTGCGCGTCGGTGGACGGCGGCGGCTGCAGGCGACGGCCGGCGTCGTCGGTCAGCGGGCTGCCGTCGCGCGCGACGACCTGCAGCGGCAGCGCGCGGCCCTGCTCGTCCTCCAGCGACAGGCTCAGGAACGCGTCGGTGGCCGCGTTCAGCAGCTGCCAGAACTGGCGCGTGCCGGCGTCGATCTCGAGATGCGCTAGCGCCTCGTCGGGCGCGTCGCCGACGGGCACCGGCGTGCCGTTCAGGCTGATCTGGTCGATGCCCGAGTTCGAGGTGCACAGCAGCTCGTGCGCGGTGTCGATCGCGTTGCCCGGCGCGGCGTGCGCGCCGGGCGCGCGTGCCGGCGCGGGCAGGGCGGCGGTCATGGATTGCGCGGGCGTCTTGCCGGCGTCCTGGTCCTGCGTCTGGCGCACGACCAGCACGCGCTCGACGACGCCCGCCGCGCGGCGCGCGTCGTGCTCGGGGCCCTCGATCACGATGGCGCCGGTCAGGCCCATCAGCATCTGCGCCTGCACTTCCCCGTGCATGTGCGGGTGGTACCAGTACAGCCCCTCGGGCATGCCGGCGGGGATCCGGTAGCGGTAAGTGAACTCGCGCCGGCCGCAGGCGGCGGGGCCGACGGCGGGGTCGGTGCAGACGGTGAGCACGTCGTCCTGCGGCGCGACCGGCGGCACCGCGAAGCCGTGCACGTGCAGGTTGGTCGCGCCGGTGGCCGCGTGATGCATGCCGGGCACGACCTGGTAGAAGCCGGCGCCTGCGGGCACCGGCTCGTTGGCGATGCGCAGCTTGCCGGGCGCCATCGCCGCCTCGATCCGCGACGGGTCGGCGATCTCGTTGCGCAGCGTCAGCGCCAGCTCGGCGCCGGGCCGCGCGCGGATGACGGGTGCGTCGGCGACGCCGTCCGCGACGTAGCACAGGCGCGCGCCGTCCTGGCGCACGACCAGCGTGGCGCCGCCGGGCGGCGGGCGCAGCTCGGGCATCGCGTGGCCGGGCGGCGGCGTGCCGGTGCCGCAGGGGGCCGCGTCGGTGCTGCGCGGATCGAAGGCGGGCGCCGCCGCCGGCGCGCTCGCGGCGGCGGAAACAGCGCTGCCCGCCGCGCCCGCGGAGGCGGATGCGGCGAGCAGCAGCGAGGCGAGCGCGCGCGTCGCGCGGCTCATCGTGCGCAGGACGATCGCGTCACGGGCGGAACAGGTCCGACATCACCTCCACGCCGCTGTCGCAGGCGTGGTTCAGGCAAGGCAGGTCGAACGCGGCGTCCAGCGTCTTCGTCAGCGAGTAGTGGTCGTAGAACCTGGTGCTGGCGACCTGGTGCCGGCCGTAGTTCGTGTCGACGATGGTCACGACCTGGTTCGACGTGCTGGTGCTGTAGTCGTTCTCGTCCCACAGGACGACGATGGCGCTCTTGCCGTTCGACCACGCCGACGAGGCCTTGATCGCGGTGACGATGCGCTGCACGGCGAGGTCGCCCTGCAGGATCAGCGACGGGTTCAGGCCGGTCTGCGTGCCGTTGTCGTCGGCGTCGTAGTTGCAGAACGCGGTGCCGTTGCCGCGGCCGTGCATGTCCTCGCACTGGTTCGGCGCGATGAAGGCGAGGTTGGGCACGCGGCCGGCCTTGAGGTCGGCGTACAGGCCGCGCTCGCCGTCGAAGCCGACGACGCGGCTCAGGCTCAGCTCGGGGTTGGCGCCTTCCTGCACCGCGGCGAAGTAGGCGAACGGGTTGTGCTTGACGGCGTACAGGTAGACGACGTTGGACGCCGACACCGGGTTGCCCGCGGTCGACAGCGCCGCGAAGTCGGAGGTCACGCTCTTGCCCTTCGCGTTCTTGCCGCCGATGCTGTAGAAGCCGTCGCTGACGTTGACGCCGTCGGCGCCGATGTCGGGCAGGCCTTCCTGGTAGCTCTTCCACGACTTGCCGGCGCGCACCAGCTGGTCGGCGATGGTGATGCCGTCGATGTCGGTGCCGGCGGCGATGGCGGCCGTGCCGTTGATGTTGGTCAGCGGCGGGGCGGAGGTCTCGTTCTGCGTCAGGTCGAGCGCCGGGGTGGCGGCATCGATGCCGTGGTGGCCGGCGATCGGGCAGATCGCGCCCGTGCTCGGGTTGTCGGTGTTGGTCACGCTGCCCGTGGCGATGCTCGGGACGCAGGCCGCGTTGTGCCAGTCGGGGTACTGGTCGGACAGGTTGTTGAAGTTCGAGCCGCCGACGACCTCGAGGTAGTTCGTGAGGCTGGGGTGCGCGATCGCGTAGTAGTTCTTCGCGACGTTGGCCTTGGCCATCATCGCGTTGATGAACGGCGCCTGCGGGTTGCCCGCGACCTGCGCGTACGCGTGGTTCTCCATCATGATCACGAACACGTGGTCGAGCGACGGGATGCCCTCGGGCACGCGGCCCTGGGCGGCCTGGGCGCCGCCGGCGACGAACGACGCCGCGATGCAAGCGGCGA
>DASQCX010000712.1:0-2188 GCA_035634455.1 Burkholderiaceae bacterium | reverse complement strand
TGATCAGGTCGCCCGCCGCGCCGATGTCGATGCCGGCGCTCGACAGCGTCGTGGCCACGCCGGCCTGGGCCTGCGTGACGGCGCCGGTCGTGACGGTGGCGGCACTGGTGCTGTCGAAGCCGGTGAACAGGGCCGCCGGGTCCGCGCCCGTGAGGCGGGCGACCACCAGATGGGTCAGCGGCGTGATGTTGGCGGTGGCGCTGCTGCCGCTGCCCGCGGCCACCGAGTACAGCGAGGTGCCGCCGTCCGAGGTCGTCACCTGCAGCACGCAGGGCAGGGCGCCCGAGGTCACGGCGAGCGCGTAGCGGCCGTCGGTGCCCGTCGCGGCGCTGGTGCGCGCGCCGGCCGCGCAGCGGGCCGTCACGGTGCCGTTCGCGATGGCGGCGCCGGTGGCCGCGGTGCCGCCGAGGGACAGGGACGCGGGGGTGACGGGCGGCGTCGTGCCGTCGCTGCCGCCGGAGCCGCCGCAGGCAGCGAGGGCGAGGGGCAGGGCGATCGCCGCGGCGTGCCGGGCGAGGTTCTTGGCGTTCTTCATGGAGCCTCCTGGATGGTCGATGGGTGCCCGGCGGCCTGGCACCGGGTCTGTCGACATTGGAGGATTCCCCTGCGGCCGCGCCCATCGGCCGTTTGGCCGAAGGCGGCGCGTGCCGCGTGCGGCCGCGTGAACTAGTTGACGCCCGCCGGCGCGCCGATGCGTGCGTCCGCCGGCTTGCAGGAGGCGCAGGGGGTCACGGCCGAAAGTCCTTCTTCCGGTAGACGGTGAACTGGCCGACGTCGCCCAGGAGGTCGTAGCCGGGCTGGATGGCCGCCCGGATGGCGCCGGTCGAGTCCGTCAGCGATGCGTTGCCCACGAAGGCGCGGGTGTCGTTGCTCAGGAAGACCCAGTCGGGCGGTGCCTCGGCGAGCCGGCGCGTGACGCCTTCGACCTGATCCTTGAACAGGAGGTTCGCGAGCACCGGCGAGGAGCGGAAGTAGGGCGCGACGCCCGCCTCGAGCAGGTACTCGGTGTCGTTGAAGCCCAGGACGGCGACGCTGTGGCGGCCGCCGCCGCTGGCCGCGCGGATGGCGTCGCTGGCGGCGCGGAACTCGGCGAGGCGCGACGCCGGCGTGGCGGGAAGCGCATCGCCGGCGGCGTCCGTCCAGGACGGTCGACGGGTCGAGGGGGTGTCGAGCAGGCCCGCCGCGCCGTCGATCAGGTTGGGATACCGCATCGCCGCCGCCTGCGCAGCGATGAAGACCGTCAGCGCCGCGGCCAGTGCGAACGTCCACCCGATCCGGGGCGTCCCGGCGCGCGGGGGCAGTTCGCGCAGCGCCAGCACGGCGGAATCCGCGAGCAGGAGGCACCACGGGATCGTCACGTGCATCAGGTTCTGCTCATGCGAGCGGCCGATGAAGATCATCAGCGTGCCCAGTCCGTGGACGGCGATCGCCGCGCGAACCGCCTGCCGCGCCGACACGCTGCGCGTCCAGCAGGCGCTCAAGGCGGCGCCCGCGCTGCGGAAGTACGTGGCCAGCATCGCGAGCAGCAGCAGGGCCAGCGCGCCGTTGCCGACGATGGCCAGGGCGATGGGAAGGTTGGCGATGCCGCCGCCGTAGACGACGAGGGACTCCGTCAGCCCGCGCCAGAAGGCCGCGTCGGGCCATCGCCCCTGGTTGGCCCAGGTGAAGCCGGCCCCGGCGACCAGGAGCCATCCGGCGGCCGCGCCGAGCGCGAAGCGCAGGATCGAACCCGGCGGCCGCTGCGACTCGTCGCGTCGCGCGGCGCAGACCAGGTAGATGCAGAACGCCAGCGACAGGTAGAGGCCGACGTCGATGGAGAACAGGGCCTGCAGCCCCAGTACCGCGCCCGCCAGCGGCCCGAGCCGGGCGTCCCCGCGCTGCGCATGGGCGGCCAGGATCGCGAACAGCGCGATGTCGAACATGTAGCGCAGCACGGTGGAGGAAGGCCAGATCCACTTCGGCGCGTGGCCCGTGTCGGTGAACAGCGCCAGGGCCAGCGCGAGCAGCAGCCCGACCGTCGCCCATCCCGCGTGGCGCAGCCACGAGCGCAGGAAGACGAACACGCCCAGGAAGTAGGCGCAGCCCGCCAGGATCTCCAGCCAGATGAAGGCGGTGTAGCCCCGTGCGCCGGTGGCCGCGCCGAGGGCGTCCAGCAGCAGCGGCCAGCCGACGCCGTATTGCGCATAGA
>DASQCX010000711.1:0-4188 GCA_035634455.1 Burkholderiaceae bacterium | reverse complement strand
GCGCGCTGCCGGCGCCGGCAGGCGCTTACCGACCGATTCCGACATTCACCACTGCACACCATGTCACTCACCGCCCTGCTCTCCGTGTCCGACAAGACCGGCATCGTCGACTTCGCCCGCGCCCTGCACGACAGCGGCGTGAAGCTGCTGTCCACCGGCGGCACGGCCAAGCTGCTGGCCGAGAGCGGCCTGCCGGTGACCGAGGTCTCGGAGATCACCGGCTTTCCCGAGATGCTCGACGGCCGCGTGAAGACGCTGCACCCGCGCGTGCACGGTGGCCTGCTGGCGCGCCGCGACGTGCCCGAGCACATGGCCGCGCTCGAGGAACACGGCATCGGCACCATCGACCTGCTGATCATCAACCTGTACCCGTTCGCCAAGGCCACCGCCAACCCGAACTGCACGCTGGAGGACGCGATCGAGAACATCGACATCGGCGGCCCCGCGATGCTGCGCGCCGCGGCCAAGAACTGGCAGGACGTCGCCGTCGTGATCGACCCGACGGACTACCCGCAGGTGCTGTCCGAGCTCAAGGGCCCGGGCCTGCAGAGGAAGACCAAGTTCGCGCTCGCCAAGAAGGTGTTCGCGCACACGGCCGCCTACGACGGCATGATCACCAACTACCTCACCGCGCTCGCCGACGACGCCGAGCTGCACGGCGAGGCGGTGCCCGCGCGCGGCGACTACCCGGCCACGTTCACGCTGCAGCTGACCAAGGTGCAGGACATGCGCTACGGCGAGAACCCGCACCAGAGCGCCGCGTTCTACCGCGACGCCCAGCCCGCGCCCGGCACGCTCGCGAGCTGGAAGCAGCTGCAGGGCAAGGAGCTGTCGTTCAACAACATCGCCGACTCCGACGCGGCGTGGGAATGCGTCAAGACCTTCGACGTGCCCGCCTGCGTGATCGTCAAGCACGCCAACCCGTGCGGCGTGGCGATCGGCACGAACGTCGGCGAGGCCTACGCCAAGGCGTTCAAGACCGACCCGACGTCGGCCTTCGGCGGCATCATCGCCTTCAACCGCCCGCTCGACGCCGCCGCGGCCGAGGCCGTCGTGCGCCAGTTCGTCGAGGTCGTGATCGCGCCGGCCGTGACGCCGGAAGCGCGCGCCGTCTTCGCCGCCAAGCAGAACGTGCGCGTGCTGGAGGTGCCGCTGCCGGAAGGCTCCAAGGCGATGAACGCGCTCGACTTCAAGCGCGTGGGCGGCGGCGTGCTGCTGCAGTCCACCGATGCGCGCAACGTCGCGCCGTCGGAGCTGAAGGTCGTGACCAAGGTGCAGCCGACCGCCGAGCAGCTGGTCGACCTGATGTTCGCGTGGAAGGTCGCCAAGTTCGTCAAGAGCAACGCCATCGTGTTCTGCGCGGGCGGCATGACGATGGGCGTGGGCGCCGGCCAGATGAGCCGCATCGACTCGGCGCGCATCGCCAGCATCAAGGCGGAGAACGCCGGCCTCACGCTCGAGGGCACGGCCGTCGCCAGCGATGCCTTCTTCCCGTTCCGCGACGGCCTGGACGTGGTCTGCGACGCCGGCGCCACCTGCGTCATCCAGCCGGGCGGCTCGATGCGCGACGAGGAAGTGATCAACGCGGCCGACGAGCGCGGCATCGCGATGGTGCTGACCGGCACGCGCCACTTCCGCCACTGAACCGGACGCGCGCGGCGCAGCCGGCGGTCAGCTCGCGCGCGCCGGCTCGTGCAGGCGCGCGGGCCCGGCCGCGCGTCGCGCGGCGGCCGGAGCGAGTCCGAACAGCGGCCGCATCCAGCCGACGCGCCGCACGATCTCGAAGCTCGCGAAGCAGATCGCGACCGTCGCGGCGATCAGCAGCGGGCCCTCGACGAGCGGGCGCAAGCCCAGCGGCTTCATGAAGTGCGCCAGCAGCACGATCGCGGTCTGGTGCACGATGTAGAACGGGAAGATCGCCTCGGTCAGGTAGCGCCGCGCGCGCGAGTCGGCCGGGTTCCACTGGCGCGCGAAGCCGAGCGCCGCGACGATCGCGCACCATGTGTCGAGCGCATACGCGACGCGGTGCAGTGCGCGCAGCCAGTCCATCGACTCGAACAGTTCGTAGTGCGCATAGCCGGTCTGCACCGCGGCGTAGCCCGCGAGCGCCAGCCCGAGCGCGATCCAGCGCTGGCGCCGGATCTCCTCCCAGACGCCCGCCTCGCGCGCCAACAGCACGCCCAGCGCGAACACGCTGAAGTACTCGGCGTGCAGGTACCAGTCGTCGACCAGCGCATGCGTGTCGGGAAAGCGCGCGACGAGCAGGACGCGGATCGCCCCGAGCCAGGCTACCGGCAGCGCGATCAGCCACGGCCCGCGCAGGGCGCGCGCGAGCGCGGCGCTCCAGCGAGCCATGCGCGCCTGCGGCACGACGAGCCACGCGAGCGCCGCCAGCATCGTGTAGACCCAGAGATAGGCGACGAACCAGAGGTGGTTCCAGGTCGGGATGCGCAGGCAGCCGTCGCGGCAGAAGCCGCCATACCCCTCGGCGTACAGGCGCATGAAGTGCGCATACCCGCCGTGGTAGCCGATGGCCTCGGTCACCTCGGCCCAGGACTGCGGCGGCACGATCACCCACAGCCCCAGCGCCAGCGGGATCAGCAGCCGCTGCGTGCGCGAGCGCACGAAGCCCGTCGCCGACTTCGCGTGCAGGAAGGCCGTCGCGCAGCCGGAGACGAAGAACAGCAGGCTCAGCCGCCACGGCGAGCTGAGCACCATCAGCGGCTCGATCGCGTGGGAGGCGAACGGCGACTTCACGTGCCAGCCCCAGGTCACGTAGTACATGCCCACGTGGAAGAAGATCAGCACCCCGAAGGCGAGGATGCGGACCCAGTCGAGGTCGATGCGGCGGTCGGAGGAGGCCATGGCGCGCGGTCCGGAGTGGAGGATGCCCGCATCGTCGCGGCGCCGCGCCGGCGGCGCGAGCGCTTTGGGGCGAGCCGCACCTCGCCCGGGGCGAGCGGCGCGCTCAGCGACCCGACAGCGCCGCCAGCCACTCGTCGCGATAGCGCCGCGACAAGCGGATGCAGCGCCCCGACGCGAGCCGCAGCTGCGCGTCGCCGCTGCCCAGCGGCTCGAGCGCCGCGACCCGGGACGGCTGCACGGCGCACGAGCGGTGCACGCGCACGAAGCGGCCCGCGGCGGGATGCGCGAGGAAGGCCGCCAAGGTGGTGCGGTCGAGCCAGGTCGACGTGGCGGAACGCAGCTCGATGTAGTTGTCGGCCGCGCTGACGCATTCGATCTCGGCCAGCGGCACGCGCCGCACCTCGCCGCGATCGGTCACCAGCCAGTGGTCGGCCACCGGCTGCAGCGCATGCAGCGCCGTCGCCAGGCGCTGGCGCTGCTGCGCGCGCTCGGGCGGCGCGAGCCGCTCGCGCAGGCGCGCGACGCAGGCGGCCAGGCGCTCGCGCGTGAATGGCTTGAGCAGGTAATCGACGGCGTTGAGCTCGAAGGCCTGCACGGCGTGCTCGTCGAACGCGGTGGTGAACGCCACCAGCACGTGCGGCGGCAGCGCGGCGGCGACCTCCAGGCCGCTGCGGCCGGGCATCTGGATGTCCAGCAGCACGGCGTCGACGGCCTCGGGATGCGCGGCCACGAACGCCAGCGCCGCGTCGCCGTCGGCCGCCTCGCCCGCGACGCGCAGCTTGGCGTCGTCGGCCAGGAAGCGGCGCAGCTTGGCCAGCGCCGGCGCCTCGTCGTCGACCAGCAGCAGGTTCATGCCGCGGCCTCCGCGCGCGCGGGCAGCGTGACGCGCACCCGCGTGCGCTCGCCCTCGCGCGCGAGCGTGACGCCGGCGGCGTCGCCGTGCAGCGTCGCCAGCCGGGCGCGCAGGTTCGCCAGCCCGGTGCCGCCGCCGTGCTCGGCGACCGGGGCGTCGCCGGTGTCGAGGATGTCGATCTGCAGGCGGCCGTCGACGACCGCGGCGGCGACCTCCACGTCCACGCCCGCCGCGCTGCGCGCCACGCCGTGCTTGACGGCGTTCTCCACCGGCGCCATCAGCAGCAGCGTCGGCACGACGCAGCGCGCGGCCGCGTCCGAGACAGCGATGCGCGTGCGCAACCGCTCGCCGAAGCGCTGGCGCATGATCGACAGGAACGGCTCGACCCAGCGCATCTCCACCGCGAGACTGTGCTCGGCGACGTTGGCGGCGCTCATCGACTGGCGCAGCAGGTCGGCCAGTTCCGCAAG
>DASQCX010000710.1:0-2480 GCA_035634455.1 Burkholderiaceae bacterium | reverse complement strand
GCAGTCCTGGCCGGTGGCCCAACGCCTGGCCGAGGCCACGCTCGCCCGCCATCCCGAGGCCGCGCACGTGGTGCTCCACGTGACGCCGCCCGGAGCGGCCGACAGCGAGAACCTCGTCATCGGTTCCACCATCGGACGGCTGGGCAAGAAGGCCGACGAGGACGACCTGCGCATCATGCACGAGGCGCGCACCGAGACCGTGGTCGCGAAGTCTGGCGATCGCTTCAACGTCTCGCTGCCGCTGATCGACCACCGGGGCGGGGTCATCGGCGTCGTGGCGATCGGCTTCCCGTACAAGGCCGGCGACGACAAGGCGCTGCTCGTCGCGGACGCCGAGCGCATTCGCGACGAACTGCGCGATGGCGGCATCGACGCCGCCAAGCTCTTCGCGGTGACACCGTGAACGCGGCGGCGTGGCGGTCGGCGCTCCGGCGCCTGGGTGCGTGCGCCGCGCTGGCGTGCGCGCTGCCAGCTGGAGCGGTGGGCAGCGCCAGCGCGGAGCTGCCGGCCTACGAAATCCACAGGACGGCCGTCGGTGCGCTCACCGGCGTCGGCGACCCGGCCATGCGGCCGCTGCTCGATCTCTGGCTGGCGGCGTTCCATGCGCGCCAGCCCGGCGTGAAGAAGGGCTCGCCGTGGACCTTCGCGACCGACGCGACGGCCATCGGCACCCTCATGTTCGAGACCGCCGACTTCGCGGTGCTCGGACGCCGCTTCCAACCCGCGGAGACGGCGCCCTACGCGCACCAGTTCGCGGGTGACATGATGAAAGCGCCGCTGCTCGTGCGCGTGGCGGGCGACGACGCGAGGCCGGTCTACGTGGCGGTCAACAAGCGCCCCGGATCGCCGCTGCCGGTGCGCGTTTCCGAGTTCCTCGCCTTCGCGCTGAGCCGCGAGGGCCAGCAGATCGTGGCGCAGCAGTCGCCGTGGACGCCGCTGTCCACGGCGGACGCGCGCGACGAGTTCGCGAAGATCCAGGGCTATGTCGCGCAGATCGACCTCGATTTGCGGCCCTACGTGCCCGTCGCCGGGCTCAGCGGCAGCATCCGCAGCGACGGCAGCGACGGCATGAAGACGCTGATGGATCGCTGGATGCGCGACTTCGAGAAGCGCCAGCCCGGCGTGCGCAAGGGCGAGCGCTGGGAGCACCTGGGCACGCTCAACGGCTTCCACGCGCTGATCGGCGGCCAGACCGACCTGGCGCCGATGGGGCGCGAGCTGTGGCCCGAGGAGCAGGCCACCTACGAGGCGACGCTCAAGCAGCCGGTGCTGGAGATCCGCGTCGCGCGCGGCGGCTTCAACACGCCGCAGCGCACCACCGCGCAGGCGATCTGGGTGGCCGAGGGCAATCCGCTGGAGCACATCACCGTGCAGGAGATCGCTGGCATCTTCGCGGAGCCGCCCACCATCACGCGCTGGGGGCAGCTTGGCCTGACCGGCGAATGGGCGGATCGCCCCATCGCGATCCATATGCCGCCCCACGTGGCGCCGAACGCGATGTGGATGCAGTCCGCCGTGCTCCATGGCGCGCCGTGGCGTCAGGGCGCGATCGAGGCGCCCATCGCCGAGACCGCGCGGGAGCTGGCGCACGATCCGCAGGGCATCGGCTTCGGCGGCTTCGAGGAAGGCGGACCCGCGCTGCGCGCGCTGCCCGTGGCCGCCGACGGCGACAGCCTGTTCATCGACGGCAACGCCACCAGCGCGTCCAACGGCAAGTACCCGCTGACGCGCTACATGTACATCCGCGTGGCGCACCAGCCCGGCCATCCGCTGCCTCCCGCCGTCAAGCAGTTCCTGCGCTACGTGCTCAGCCGCGACGGCCAGGAGCCCATCCTCTACTCAGGCTACTTCCCGCTCGGCGCCCGCGTGGTGCGCGAGGAACTGGCGAAACTGGAGTGACGCGTTGAAGTTCCTGTACGTCGCCGCCGCGCTGGCCGTGTCCGGCCTTGCGGCCTTCGCGAGCCGGGCCGCGCCAGCGCCGGCACCGTTCGACCTCTCGGCCCTGCCGGTCTACGAGCCCGGCCTGAAGGTGACTGGCACCATCCGCGACTTCGGCTTCGGCATGGACGGGTTGCTCAAGCTTTGGGAGCAGGACTTCCAGGCCCTTCAGCCGGGCATCCGTTTCGATGATTGCTTGCCCACCAGCGACGCGGCCATCCCCGCGCTGGTCACCGGCGTGACCGATCTCGCGCCCGACGGTGGCGAGCCCATCATCACGGAAGCGCTGTCGTTCTTCGAGACCTGGGGCCACCCGCCCACCGCGATCACCGTGGCCAGCGGCGCCTACGACGTCGAAGGCCACTCGAACGGGCCGGTGGTGTACGTGAGCAAAAACAACCCGCTCACGCGCCTGACGCTGCGCCAGCTCGACGGCATCTTTGGCGCCGCACGTACCGGTGGCCTCGACGGCTTCAAGTGGAGCCTCGCGGGCGCGCGCGGGCCCGAGGCCGACATCCGCACCTGGGGCCAGCTGGGCCTGA
>DASQCX010000709.1:0-6578 GCA_035634455.1 Burkholderiaceae bacterium | reverse complement strand
GTGGTCTTGCCGCAGCCCGACGAGCCGAGCAGCGCGAAGATCTCGCCGCGCGCGATGTCCAGGCTGACCTGGTCCACGGCGCGAAAGTCACCGAAGTCCTTGGTGACCGATTCGATGCAGAGGAAGCTGGCGTCGTCCGCGAGCGCGCTCATCGCGGTCTCGGTCACCGATTGGCCTTGAAGTTCGTGAAGGTCCGGGTGACGAGCCGGAGCGTGGCCTGGTCAGGCGTGTCGGGGGCGATCATCCCGGCGAGCTCCGCCGGATCGGGGAACACGGCCTTGTCCTTGGCCAGCGCCGGATCGACGTACTTCATCGCCGCCTTGTTCGGGTTCGCGTAGAACACCTTGTTGGTCAGGCCGGCGTCGACCTCGGGGCGCAGGATGTAGTTGATCCACTTGAGCGCGTTCTGCGGATGCGGGGCGTCCTTGGGGATGGCCATCACGTCGAAGAACAGCAGGCCGCCGTTCTTGGGCAGCAGGGCCTCGATCTTCTGGCCGGTCTTGTTGTCGATCGCGCGCTGGCGGGCGATGTTGATGTCGCCGGACCAGCCGATGGCCAGGCACACCGAGCCGTCGGCCATGTCGTTGATGTAGCCCGAGGAGCTGAACAGCGTCACGTACGGGCGCACGGCCTTGAGCATCGTCAGCGCCTGCTGGTAGTCGGCGGCGTTGGTGGTGACGCGCGGCTTGCCGGCGTAGTGCAGGGCGGCGGGGATGATCTCGTCGCCAGAGTCCAGGAAGGACACGCCGCACGACTTCAGCTTGGACATGTACTCCGGCTTGAACACCAGGTCCCACACGTTGTCGGGCATCGGCGCGCCGCCGAGCGCCGCCTTGACCTTGTCGACGTTGATGCCCACCGTCGTGAAGCCCCACATCCAGTCCACGACGTACTGGTTGCCCGGATCGATCTTGGCCAGCTGCGCGGCGACGGCGGGGTCGACGTTCTTCAGGTTCGGGAGCTTGGTCTTGTCCAGCTTCTGGAACAGGTCGCCCTGGATCTGCATGCGGGCCCAGTTCGACGACGGCACCACCACGTCGTAGCCGGTCTTGCCGGCCACCAGCTTGGCGTGCAGGATCTCGTTGGAGTCGAAGTTGTCGTAGCGGACCTTGATTCCCGTTTCCTTCTCGAAGTTCTTGATCGTGTCGTCGGCGATGTAGTCCGACCAGTTGTAGATGTTGAGGACCTTTTCTTCCTCCTGCGCGTGCACCGCACCCGCGAGAAGGGTCAGGGCGAAGACGCCCGCGAGACGGGCCAGGGCATGGAACGGGGACTTCATCGAAAGACCTCCAACGGAAAAGAAAGGGTTGAATCGGGACTGGGAACTTGGCCGGGACGGCGATCCGGCCGGCTTGCTCGACGGCAGGAACCGAATGATGTCAGAACCAGCCGCGGGCCTTGACGTCGGCCAGCGTCAGGTCGAGGCACAGGCGCGCCTTCGCGACGAGCTCGTCGACCTGCGCGCGCGTGATGACCAGCGGCGGCGCGACGATCATGCGGTCGCCTACCGCGCGCATCACCAGGCCGTTGGCGAAGCAGTGGGCGCGGCAGATCATGCCCACCGCGAGGTCGCCCGCGAACGGGGTGCCGCTCGCCTTGTCCTTGACCATCTGCACCGCGCCCATCAGGCCGCAGGTCTGGGTGTCGCCCACCAGCGGATGATCGCGCAGCTCCTCGAAGCGGCTTGCAAGATACGGGCCGACGTCGTCGTGCACGTGCTCCACGAGCTTGAGGCGCTGGATCAGCTTGATGTTGGCCACCGCCACCGCGCAGGCCACCGGATGGCCCGAGTAGGTGTAGCCGTGGTTGAACTCGCCGCCGCGCTCGATCAGCACCTTGGCGACGCGCTCGCCCACCATCACGCCGCCCAGCGGGACGTAGCCGGAGGTCACGCCCTTGGCGAAGGTGATGAGGTCGGGCTGCACGCCGAAGGTCTGGCAGCCGAACCACTGGCCGGTGCGCCCGAAGCCGCAGATCACCTCGTCGCTGATCAGCAGGATGTCGTACTTGCGGCAGATGCGCTGGATCTCGGGCCAGTAGGTAGCCGGCGGCACGATGACGCCGCCGGCGCCTTGCACGGGCTCGCCGATGAAGGCCGCGACCTTGTCGGCGCCGAGCTCCAGGATCTTGGCTTCGAGCGTCTGCGCCGCCTTCAGGCCGAAGGCCTCGGGCGTCATGTCGCGCCCTAGTTCGTACCAGTGCGGCTGCTCGACGTGCACGATGTTGGGGATCGGCAGCCCGCCCTGCGCGTGCATGCCCGACATCCCGGACAGCGAGGCGCCGGCCATCGTCGAGCCGTGGTAGCCGTTGTTGCGGCCGATGATGACCTGGCGCTGCGGCTGGCCCATCAGGTCCCAGTAGCGGCGCACCATGCGCACGTTGGTGTCGTTGCTCTCCGAGCCGGAGCTGGAGAAGAAGAAGTGCCGGAAGCCCGCCGGCGCGACCTGCGGCAGCAGCTCGGCCAGCTCGATGGCCGGCGGCGTCGAGGTGTTGAAGAACGCGTTGTAGAACGGCAGCGTCTCCAGCTGCTTCGTGGCCGCGGCTATCAGCTCCTTGCGGCCGTAGCCCACGTTGACGCACCACAGGCCCGACATCGCGTCGAGGATCTTGTTGCCCTCGGTGTCCCAGATGTAGACGCCTTCCGCGCGCTCGACGATGCGCGCGCCCTTGGCGGCCAGCGACTTGTGGTCGGTGAACGGATGCAGGAAGTGGCCGGAGTCGGCTTCCTGCCACTGCTTCGTGGAACGGGTCGTGGTCATGGCGGAACTTTCGGATCGTGATGGTGGTTCGAGCGG
Organism: Burkholderiaceae bacterium; assembly: GCA_035634455.1. GTDB lineage: Bacteria > Pseudomonadota > Gammaproteobacteria > Burkholderiales > Burkholderiaceae_C > Scleromatobacter. The sequence goes on along the minus strand of DASQCX010000709.1, from coordinate 3,783 downwards.
GCGGCGCGGCTTGTCTCCTGCGCGTCGCCCGCGTCCTGGATCAGGCGTCAGACGTGCAGCAGCAGGTGCTCGCGCTCCCATGGCGAGATCACCTTCATGAACTCGGCGTGCTCGATCTCCTTGATCTCGGTGTAGACGGTGATGAAGTCCTTGCCCAGCGCCTCGGCCAGGTCGGACTCGTCGCGCAGCAGCTGCAGCGCCTCGCCGAGGCTGCGCGGCAGCTGGTACTCGCCGAGGTAGGCGTCGCCCTTGCACTCGGCCGACGGCGCGATCCTGTTCTTGATGCCGAGGTAGCCGCAGGCCAGCGTGGCGGCCAGCGCGACGTACGGGTTGGCGTCGGCGCCGATGACGCGGTTCTCGATGCGGCGGGCCTGCGGCGCGGCGATCGGCGAGCGGATGCCCACCGTGCGGTTGTCGGTGCCCCACTGGATGTTGATCGGCGCCGCGGTGTGGCGCGCCAGCCGGCGGTACGAGTTGACGTACGGCGCGAACAGCGCCATCGCGGCCGGGATGTAGCGCTGCAGGCCGCCGATGTACCAGTAGAACTCCTGCGTCGGCGAGCCGTCCTCGTTGGAGAAGATGTTCTTGCCGGTGGCGGTGTTGACCACGCTCTGGTGCACGTGCATCGCGCTGCCCGGCTCGCCGGCGATCGGCTTGGCCATGAAGGTGGCGAACATGTCGTGGCGCAGCGCGGCCTCGCGCACCGTGCGCTTGAACAGGAACACCTCGTCGGCCAGGCCCAGCGGGGCGTCGTGGAAGAAGTTGATCTCCATCTGGCCGGCGCCGATCTCGTGGATCAGCGTGTCGACGTTGAGCTCCATCTTCTGGCAGTAGTCGTACACGTCCTCGAACAGCGGGTCGAACTCGTTGACGGCGTCGATCGAGTAGGCCTGGCGCGAGGTCTCGGAGCGGCCGCTGCGGCCGACCGGCGGCTTCAACGGCATGTCGGGATCGGTGTTGCGGGCGACGAGGTAGAACTCGAGCTCCGGCGCGACGATCGGGCTCCAGCCCTTGGCGGCATACAGGTCGATCACGTTGCGCAGCACCGAGCGCGGCGCGAACGGGATCAGGTTGCCGCTCGGGTCGTAGCAGTCGTGCAGCACCTGCGCGGTCGGGTCGGTGGCCCAGGGCACGATGCGCACCGTGGTCGGGTCGGGGCGCAGGTGCATGTCGCGGTCGGTGGGCGTGATGACGTCGTAGTACGGGCCCTCGGACGGGAACTCGCCCGTCACGCCCATCGCGACCACGGCTTCGGGCAGGCGCATGCCGCGGTCCTCGGTGAACTTCTCGCGCGGCAGGATCTTGCCGCGCGCGACGCCGGTCAGGTCGGGCACGAGGCATTCGATCTCGGTGACGCGGTTCTGGTTGAGCCACTGTTCGAGTTCGGCGAAGTTGGCAAGTTGTCGATTGATGCTCATGGTTGTCTTTCTTCAGGTCAGGTGGGACGCGGTCGCACGGGGCATGCATTTGCCGGGCCACGTCCCAAGGGTGTCGGTCGACGGGCGCGGAGGCGGTGCGGCGTGCTCACGGGTGGGGGCCGCGGCGTCCTTCCCTCCACTGGCGGCAGGCCTGGCCGAACGCGGTCAGCATGCGCATCGAGATGTCGTTGTCCGCGGCGTGCCACTCGGGGTGCCACTGCACGCACAGGTTGAAGCCTTTGGCGTCGACGGCGGAGAACGCCTCGACGACGCCGTCCGGCGCGCGCGCCTCCACGCGCAGGCCCGCGCCGAGGCGGTTGACGGCCTGGCCATGCACGGAGTTGACGTCGAACGTCGTGCGTCCGACGACGCGCTCCAGCACGCCGCCCGGCTCGACGAACACCTCGTGCGCCGGGCCGTACTGCACGGCCGCGGGCTGGCCGTCGGGGGCGCGGTGGTCGTCGCGGCCTTCGACGTCGTGCACCGCCTGGTGCAGAGAGCCGCCGAGGGCGACGTTGGTCTCCTGCGTGCCGCGGCAGATCGTGAACAGCGGCAGGCCGGTGGCCAGCGCGTGGCGGATCAGCGGCAGCGTCCAGGCGTCGCGCGCCGGGTCGAGCGGCAGCGAGAGGTCGAGCACGTCCTCGTCGAAGTGCGACGGGTGAACGTTGCTGGGCGAGCCGGTCAGGAACACGCCGTCGGCGATCGCCAGCAGCGCCTGCAGCTCGACCGGGTCGGCGTTGGGCACGACGATGGGCAGGCAGCCGGCCAGGCGCACCGCGTCGGCGTACTTCTTGCCGGCGATGTGGTACGGGTGTTCGCCCAGCATCTTGTTGCAGGCGGGCACCAGCACCAGCGGCAGGCCGGCGGCGGACGCGGTGGCGGCGGGGACGTTGGGAGCGGAAGTCATGGGAGCGTGGGGCGTGGAAGTCACAGCAGGTCCTTCAGGCGATACCAGGCCATCCCCAGCACCAGGGCGGGGGTGCGCAGCATCCGGCCGCCGGGGAAGGCGCGATGCTTCAGGCGGGCGAACAGGTCGAAGCGCCCGGCGTCGCCGGCCATCGCCTCGGCCACGACGCGGCCGGCCAGGCCCGTCAGCGCGAGTCCGTGGCCCGAGAAGCCCTGCAGGTAGTAGACGTTGCTGCCGATGCGGCCGAAGTCCGGCGCCCGGTTCATCGTGATGTCGACGAAGCCGCCCCACGCGAACTCGATTTTCGCGCCGGCCAGCTGCGGCAGCGTATCGACCATGCGGCGACGCATGCTTTCGCGCAGGTTGGCCGGCGTCTTGGTGCTGTAGCTGACGCGGCCGCCGAACAGCATGCGGTGGTCGTCGGTGGTGCGGTAGTAGTCGAGGACGAAGTCGGTGTCGCAGACGCACGAGCGCGTCGGGATCAGCGAGTCGGCGAGCGCCGTGTCCACCGGCTCGGAGCAGACGATGTACGTGCCGACCGGCATGATGCGCGACTCGAGCGCGGGTGCGACGTCCTGCAGGTAGACGTTGCCCGCCAGCAGCGCCTGGCGCGCGCGCACCTCGCCGGTGGCGGTCTTCAGCGTGACGCCGCCGGCGTCCTGGCGCAAGCCGGCGACGGCGGTGTCCTCGTGCAGGCGCACGCCCGCGGTCGCGGCCGCGCGCGCGAGGCCGCGCACGTACTTGAGCGGGTGCAGGTGGCCCGAGCGCGGGTCGTGGATGCCGCTGTGGTAGCGGCCGCTGGACACCCACCGGCCGATGTCCGCCGGCGCGATGCGCGCGAGCGGGTAGTGGTACTTCGACTCGATCTCGTCGGCCCACTCGCCGAGCTGGCGGCCCTTGCGTTCGCTGGTGGCGACGCCCAGGTAGCCGTCGCGCCAGTCGCATTCGATGCCGTGCCTGGCGCTGCGCTCGCGCAGCATGTCCAGCGCCTCGATGGTCATGTCCCAGACGCGACGCGCGTCGGCCAGGCCCAGCTGCGCCTCGATGACGTCCTGCCCGCAGGCCAGGCCGTGGATCGCCTGGCCGCCGTTGCGGCCGCTGGCGCCGGAGCCGATCTCGCGCGCCTCGAGCACGACGACGTCCAGGCCGCGCTCGCGCAGCTCCAGCGCCGCGCTCAGGCCGGCGAGGCCCCCGCCGACGATCGCGACGTCGCAGCGGATTGCACCCGAGAGAGGCGCATGCCGCTGCAACCGGGGGGCGGTCGCGGCGTAGTACGAATTCCGCGAGAGCTCGCGGTCGGACTCGAGAAAGCTCATAGATCGTGTGCGCTAGGCAGGCCTTTTCGGGAGGGCGGCGACTTGTCTGGACAAGCTGCCGCCGGGATTGTCTCTGGGGTTCGAACTGCTCGCGGCGGCCTCAGGCGGCGCGGCGGATGGCGCCGGCCAGGGTCTCGACGAT
>DASQCX010000708.1:0-4107 GCA_035634455.1 Burkholderiaceae bacterium | reverse complement strand
CCTCGGTTGCCCGCGCGCGAACCCTGGATTTCGCGGCCGCGTGCTACATTCGAATTTCCATGAACGTGTCCCGTTTCTTTTTTGCGTACTTTTGGTTCTCGCCCCGTCAGGTGGCTGGAGAGGCAATCGCGCGCTGAAACGCAACGAGACCTTCGAAAGACCGCCGGCCCACCCGGCGGTTTTTTTTCGCCGGTGCGGTCGGCCTCACCGCCAGCCTGACGAAAAGAACCGGAGCAGATGATGACGAATGCCAAGCAGACGACCGAAGCGCGCCACACGCTGTCGCTGAGCGAGCGCACCAGCGACACCGACGACCAGCGCATCCGCGACGTCACCCCGCTGCCGCCGCCGGAGCACCTGATCCGCTTCTTCCCGATCGCCGGCACGCCGGTGGAGGCGCTCATCGGCCAGACGCGCGGCGCCGTGCGCAACATCCTGGCCGGCCAGGACGACCGCCTGCTGGTCGTGATCGGCCCCTGTTCCATCCACGACCCGGCCGCCGCGCTCGAGTACGCGCGCAAGCTCAAGGCCGAGCGCGAGAAGTACGCCGACACGCTGGAGATCGTGATGCGCGTGTACTTCGAGAAGCCGCGCACCACCGTTGGCTGGAAGGGCCTGATCAACGACCCGTACCTCGACGAGAGCTACCGCATTCACGAGGGCCTGCGCATCGCGCGCCAGCTGCTGGTCGACATCAACCGCCTGGGCGTGCCCGCCGCCGGCGAGTTCCTCGACACGATCTCGCCGCAGTACATCGGCGACTTGATCAGCTGGGGCGCGATCGGCGCGCGCACCACCGAGAGCCAGGTGCACCGCGAGCTGGCCTCGGGGCTGTCGGCGCCGGTCGGCTTCAAGAACGGCACGGACGGCAACCTCAAGATCGCCATCGACGCGATCCAGGCGGCGGCGCGGCCGCACCACTTCCTGTCGGTGCACAAGAACGGCCAGGTCGCCATCGTCGAGACGCGCGGCAACAAGGACTGCCACGTCATCCTGCGCGGCGGCAAGGCGCCCAACTACGACGCCGCCAGCGTGCAGGCCGCGTGCCGCGAGCTCGAGGCCGCGAAGCTGCCGTGCCAGCTGATGATCGACTTCAGCCACGCCAACAGCGAGAAGAAGTTCGAGCGCCAGGTGGCCGTCGCGCGCGACGTGGCCGACCAGGTCGCTGCGGGCAACCGCTGCATCTTCGGCGTGATGGTGGAAAGCCACCTCCACGCCGGCGCGCAGAAGTTCACGCCGGGCAAGGACGACCCGACCAAGCTGGAATATGGCAAGAGCATCACCGACGGCTGCATCGGCTGGGACGACTCGCTGACCGTGCTGGACGTGCTGCGCGACGCCGTGCTGGCGCGCCGCGCTTCGCACAAGGCCTGACGGTCGCCGCCGATCGCCCGCGCGTCGAACGCGAGGGTGGCGGGGTGCGTCAGGGGACGTTCGGGTCGAGGTTGCGCGAGAGCTTCTCGCTCTTCCAGTAGACGTCGTCGCCGCCCAGCCCGTCGAGGTTGGCGCGGTTGAGCACGCGCGCCAGCACGAACAGCAGGTCGGACAGGCGGTTCAGGAACAGGCGCGGCGCGGCGTTGATCGTCTCGCTCGCGGCCAGCGTCACCACGGCCCGCTCGGCGCGCCGCGCCACCGCGCGCGCCACGTGCGCCAGCGCCGCGCTGCGGGTGCCGGCCGGCAGGATGAACTCCATCAGGCGCGGCAGCGTCTCGTTGTAGCGCGTCAGCGCGGCGTCGAGCGCGGCGACGGCGTCGTCCTTGAGCAGCGAGTAGCCGGGAATGGACAGCTCGCCGCCGAGGTTGAACAGCTCGTGCTGGATCATCACCAGCAGCTCGCGCACGTCGTCGGGCAGCGGCTCGGCCAGCAGCACGCCGATGTGCGAGTTCAGCTCGTCCACGTCGCCCATGGCGGCGATGCGCCCGTGGCTCTTGGGCACGCGCGTGCCGTCGCCGAGTCCGGTGGTGCCGTCGTCGCCGGTGCGGGTGGCGATCTGCGAAAGTCGATTGGCCATGGGCGGGAGTGTAGATCGGGGCGTAGACTGGTCCGGGACGCGTGCCCGCGAACCGCCGTGCACCCCCGGAGCCGCCATGAACACCGCCGTCGACTTCCCCGTGAACGTGATGCCGCGCCCGATGCCGGCCGCGATGGCCGAGGCCTTGCGTGCGCGCTTTCGCGAGCGCTTCGTCACCGCACTGGCCGTGCGCGAGCAGCACGGCCGCGACGAGTCGCCGTTCGACGTGCCGCCGCCCGAGGCCGTCGTGTTCTGCGAGAGCACCGAGGACGTCGCCTTCGTGGTCGCGTGCGCGGCCGGGCACCGCGTGCCGGTGATCCCGTACGGCGCGGGCTCGTCGCTGGAGGGCCACCTGCTGGCGGTGCAGGGCGGCGTCAGCGTGGACGTCTCGCGCATGGATCGCGTGCTGCAGCTCAACCCCGAGGACCTGACGGTGACCGTGCAGGCCGGCGTCACGCGCATGCAGCTCAATCGCGAGATCAAGGACTCGGGCCTGTTCTTCCCGATCGACCCCGGCGCCGACGCGACCCTCGGCGGCATGTCGGCCACGCGCGCCTCGGGCACGAACGCCGTGCGCTACGGCACGATGCGCGAGAACGTGCTGGCGCTGACGGTGGTGACGGCCAGCGGCGAGGTGATCCGCACCGGCACGCGGGCGCGCAAGTCCAGCGCCGGCTACGACCTGACGCGGCTGCTGGTGGGCAGCGAGGGCACGCTGGGCGTGATCACCGAGGTCACGCTGAAGCTGCATCCGCTGCCCGAGAGCGTGGCCGCGGCGATCTGCTCGTTCGACGGCGCCACCGCGGCGGTTGACACCGTGATCGCGATCATCCAGATGGGCGTGCCCATCGCGCGCTGCGAGCTGCTGGACGCCAACGCCGTCATCGCCGTCAACCGCAACGACAAGCTGGGCCTGGCCGAGAAGCCGATGCTGCTGATGGAGTTCCACGGCAGCGAGGCCGGCGTCGCCGAGCAGGCCGCGACGGTGCAGGAGCTGGCGGCCGAGCGCGGCGGCACCGCTTTCCAGTGGGCGACGACGCCCGAGGAGCGCACGCGGCTGTGGACGGCGCGCCACCACGCGTTTCTGTCCGGGCTGCAGCTGCGCCCCGGCTGCCGCGCCGTCACCACCGACTGCTGCGTGCCGATCTCCGGCCTCGCGGACGCCGTGACGCAGGCGCTCGCCGAGGCCGAGGCCGCCGGCATCCCGCACTTCGTCGTCGGCCACGTGGGCGACGGCAACTTCCACGTCGCCTACCTGATCGACCCCGCCGGCGACCAGGATCGCGAGACGGCCGAGCGCCTGAACCGCCAGCTGGTGCAGCGCGCGATCGCCGCCGGCGGCACCTGCACCGGCGAGCACGGCATCGGGCTGCACAAGCAGGGCTTCCTCGTCGAGGAGACCGGCGCCGGCGCGGTGGCGATGATGCGCGAGATCAAGCGGGCGCTCGATCCGCACAACATCATGAATCCGGGGAAGATCTTCAGCCTGTAGCGGGCGCGCCGTCGCGCGCGGCCCGGGATCAGGACTGCGGTGGCGTCACCGACCAGCGCCGCGTCGTCTCGCCCTTGCCGTTGACGCTCTCCAGGTGCACGTCGAAGCCCCACAGGCGCGCGACGTGCTTGAGCACCTCCTGCGAGCTCTCGTGCAGCGGGCGGTCGTTGTGCTGGCTGTGGCGCAGCGTCAGCGAGCGGTCGCCGCGCAGGTTGACGTTCCAGACCTGGATGTTGGGTTCGCGCGAGCCGAGGTCGTACTGGCGCGACAACGCCTCGCGCAGCGCGCGGTAGCCGTTCTCGTCGTGGATGGCGGAGATCTCGAGCTCGCTGTCCTGCTCGTCGTCGACGATGGCGAAGAAGCGGAAGTCGCGCATCAGCTTGGGCGACAGGTACTGGCCGATGAAGCTCTCGTCCTTGAAGTTGCGCATCGCGTGGTCGAGCGTCGGCAGCCAGGGCGTGCCGGCGAAATCGGGGAACCACTGGCGGTCTTCGTCGGTCGGGTTCTCGCAGACGCGCTTGATGTCGGTGTACATCGCGAAACCGAGCGCGTACGGGTTGATGCCCGAGTAGTGGCGCGAGGTCACCGGCGGCTGCGCGACGAC
>DASQCX010000707.1:0-1514 GCA_035634455.1 Burkholderiaceae bacterium | reverse complement strand
ACCTCGCCGACTGGACGGCACGCGTCGCGGTGACGCTGCCCAAGGGGTCGGCCCGGATCCGGTTCCGCGCCGGCCGGCCGCCGGTGCCGGACACGGTCGACGTCTGGGTCGGCTGGGCCGATCCGCTGACGTTGTCGCCGGGGCGCGCCATCGACCGCTCCGGCGCCGAGTGCCCGGCGGCATGGACGGCGACCGAGCCCTCGGTGCGCTGCGTCTACCTGCAGGTCGCGCCATGAGCCGGATCGCGCAAAGCCGACGGCCGGGCGGGGCCGGCTTCACGCTGATCGAGACGATGGTCGCGCTGGCCATCGGCCTGGCCGTGGCGGGTGCGCTGGTCGAGGCAGGCCTGGCCGCGTTCGCCAGCGGTCGCCGCGCCGACGCGCTGGCCCGGATCGCCGGAGACGGCGCGCTGGCGCTGGACGTGATGCGCCAGCAGGTGGCGCAGGCCGGCTTCGGCCAGCCGCACGACGCGGGCGCCGGCGGCGGGGCGGCGCTGCACGCGTTTCCGGCCATCGCCGGTTGCACGGCGGCGGGCTTCGTCGACCTGCAGGCCGGCATCCTGGCGCCCGCCGGCTGCCGCACGGCGGCGCCCGATCCGACCGCCTCCGACGCGCTGGAGGTGGCGCACGAGGCCAGCGTGCTGCCCGCCGGCGCGTCCAACGGCATCCTGGGCGGCGCAGGGACGCCGCAGCCGCTCGACTGCCTCGGCAACACCTTCGCGCCGACGCGCGACGCGGCCACCGGCGACGACTACTGGCTGGTCGACAGCAAGTTCTACGTCGCCGACGGCAGCCTCTACTGCCACGGCTCCGGCAACCGGGCCGGCGCGGCGATCGTGCAGAACGTCGAGGCGCTGCAGGTCCGCTACGGCATGGCCGGCGCGCCGTCGGGCGCGGACGGGGCCCGACAGGTCGCGTACTACGGCGACGCCCCGTCCGTCGGCTCGCCGCTGTGGGCCGACGTGCTGTCGGTCCGGCTGTGCGTGCAGGTGCGCAGCGCCGACCGGGTTCTGGACGGTGCCGCGGCCGCCACGCTCGGGAGCTGGGTCGACTGCCGCGACGCGCGGCGCAGCGCCACCGACGGCTACCTGCGCCGCACGTTCGCCACCACCGTCGTGCTGCAGAACAGGCTGCCATGACCCCGTGCCACGGCCTCGCTCCGCCCTCCGTCCGGCGGCCCGTCCGCGCGTCGCGCGTCACGCGTGCGGTCGCGCACGCGCGCGGCTTCGTGCTGGTCGTCGCGCTGCTGATGCTCGCGGCGATCGGCCTGGCGTCCGCCGCGATCATGCGCAACGCCACCCTCGGGGAGCAGGTGGCCGACGGCGGCCGGCAGCAGGCCCAGGCCGGCCAGTACGCCCAGCTCGCGTTGCGGTTCTGCGAGTCGCAGCTCGCGCGGGCGCCGGCGTCCCGCGCCGCCGCGCTGCTGCCTGCCGTCGTCCCGCCCGCCTGGAGCGAGCAGCGCCGCTGGACGAATCCGGGCGTCGACGGCGCGCACGCGCTCACGGCCCGCGAGAC
>DASQCX010000706.1:0-2989 GCA_035634455.1 Burkholderiaceae bacterium | reverse complement strand
GACTACGTGGGCGTCGGCCCGAAATGGGTGATCAACCGCTACCGCATGCACGAGGCCGTGGCGCGCGTGCAGGCCGGGCAGCCCGTCTCGTGGGCCGCGCTCGCGCAGGATCTCGGCTACTTCGACCAGGCCCACTTCATCGCCGACTTCCGCAAGCTAGTCGGCAGGACGCCGGGCGACTACGCGCGGGCGCTGCATCCGCGCTGAACGGCGTCAGACGGTCGCGCGGCGCGCCTGCAGGCTCGCGCGCACGACGGCGATGTGGCTGCGCAGGCCGTACAGCAGGTCGCCGAACGCCGGCGGCACGGTCAGGCGCATGACGGTGGACTCGACGTGCTCCAGGCGCGCGAGCAGCGCGTCGCAGCGCTCGGCGTCCAGCGGGCCCGCATCAGCATCGCGCTCGATGCGCTGCAGGACGGCGTACCAGCGGTAGATGCGCGAGACGACGCGCCAGCGGAACACGGCCGGGGCGATCTTGAAGCCGGGCACCAGGATGATGGTCATCGGCACCACGATCGCCAGCACGCGCTCGATCAGGCTCGCGATCCAGAACGGGAACGAGCGGTAGAGGAAGCCGCGGCCCGAGGCGTAGAAGCGCGTGGCGTCGGCGCTGATCGGGAAGTCGTGCTCCTGCGGCGCCGGGAACTCGCCCGCCTTCTTGAACAGGCCGGCGCGCCCGTGCACCTCGCGGGCCGCGGACAGCAGCAGGTCCGACAGCGCGGGGTGCAGGTCGTCGCGCGCGACGAGCTCGACGGTCGGCGCGATCAGCTGCACGCTCTCGGGCGGGATGTCCTCGCCGAAGTCGATCGCACCGCGCGGCATCACCAGCTTGTTGAGGTAGGTGATGCGATGCGCGTAGCCCTCGGCCTGCACGAAGTTGAACAGGTGGATGTTCTCGTCGCGCAGCAACTCGCGCATCAGCGCGGTGGGCGTGGAATCGCTCATCGCGAACAGCGCGTCGATCCTGCCGGCCTTCAGCGCCTGGATCGACTCCTCCGCCGGGCGATGGCCGACCTGCGTGCCGTCGCCCGCCTTGATGCCGTTGGCGTCGAACAGCGCCTGCGCCAGCGCCGAGGCGCCGCTGCCTTCCAGGCCGACATCCAGACGCTCGTTCTTGAACTCGGAGATGAGCGCCTTGGGCTTGCCGCGATAGAAGACCATCAGCGGCTGGTACGACAGGCTGCCCAGCGACACCAGGTGCGCCGTGTCGCGCCCCGCGGTCTCGCCGCCGACGACGAAGCCGACGTCGACATCCTGCTTCGCGTCCGCCAGCCGCGCGAGGTTGTCGCGCGAGCCCTGCGACGGCAACACCTTCAGCGTCACGCCGTCGCGTGCCAGGATCTTGCGGTACTGCTCGGCGACGTTCCAGAACGAGCTGCCCTTGGGGCCGCTCGTCAGCACCAGCGTCGTCGGCGGCGCCGAGCGCAGGAAGCCGAACGCCAGCGCCGCCGCGATCAGGCTCAGCAGCAACAGCAGCCCGAGGCTGATCGGCAGGCCGCGGCCGATCACGCCCAGGCCCTCGCGCAGGTGCGTGAGGCGGGCGCGCAGCGCGCCAGCGAAGGAGCTGCGTTCCGTCATCGACCGCAGCCCCGGTGCAGGGAAATGGAAGGCATCGCGAACCCGGGCGCCGGTAGAAGCCGCGATCTTAATCGCGCGCGGTGACGCCGCCGCGTCCACCGTGCCGGCACCTGCCGCGTTGAGCAGGGATCGCCGGCTGCGGCACACTACGCGCACCATGCCCGACACCCCGAACGCCCGCTCCGCCGTCGCCCCCTCGCCCGCGGAGGGCAGCGACGCCCTGGTCGCCGGCGCCCGGTTGGCCGAATTCGAGATCCGCCGCGTCATCGGCGCCGGCGGCTTCGGCATCGTCTACCAGGCCTGGGACGACGCGCTGCAGCGCGACGTCGCGCTGAAGGAATACATGCCCGTCGCCCTCGCCGGACGCGGCGGCGGCGAACGCGTGACGCTGCGCTCGGGCACGCACGAGCAGGACTTCGCGCTCGGCCTGCGCTCGTTCGTGAACGAGGCCCGCCTGCTGGCCCGCTTCGACCATCCGTCGCTGGTCAAGGTGCTGCGCTTCTGGGAGGCCAACGGCACCGCCTACATGGCCATGCCGCTGTACAAGGGCCGCACGCTGCGCCAGCTGCGCAGGGACGCGGCGCCCGGCACGCTCGACGACGCCTGGACCCGCGCGCTGATCGGGCCCCTGCTGGGCGCGCTGGAGGTCATGCACGACGCCGAGGTCTACCACCGCGACATCGCGCCCGACAACATCCTCTGGTGCGACGACGGCCGCCCCGTGCTGCTGGACTTCGGCGCGGCCCGACTGGTGCTGGCCGACCGCACGCAGGACGTCACCGCCATCCTCAAGCCGCAGTTCGCGCCCATCGAGCAGTATTCCGAGACGCCCGCCATGCGCCAGGGCCCGTGGACCGACCTGTACGCGCTGGCCGGCACCTGCTTCTTCATGCTGACCGGCCGTCCCCCGCTGCCGGCGACCGCGCGCGTGCTGGCCGACGAGCAGGAGCCGCTCGCCCGGATCGCGCCGCCCGGATGCTCGCCGCGCCTGCTGCAGGTGCTGGACTGGGCGCTGGCCGTGCGACCGCAGGATCGCCCGCAGTCGGTGGCGCAGTTCCGCGACGCGCTGGCCGGCCGGATCCCCGTGCCGCCGCGCGCCGGCGCGGCCGTGCGCGCCGCGCCTCCGAGTCCGGCCGCGGGGGCCGCCGGCTACGAGAAGACGATCCAGGCCGGCCCGCGCACGGCGGCGTCGCGCGCGCGCGCCAGCGAGATGTCCGGGCCGGCCACGCGCATTCCGAACGACGACGAGCTCGAGCGCCCGGAGCGCAGCGTCATGCTGCCGCCGAAATCGCATTCGCCGATGAAGGCGCTGCTGGTGCTGCTCGCGTTGGCCGGCGCGGCGGCCGGGGGCTGGGCGACGCGCGCGCAGTGGATGCCGCTGGTCGGCCTGCAAGCCGCGGCGCCGGGGCCC
>DASQCX010000705.1:0-3162 GCA_035634455.1 Burkholderiaceae bacterium | reverse complement strand
CAGCGCGGTGGCGGCGCGCGTCTCGCCCAGCGACACGGCGTGCAGCCACAGCGAGCCCGGCTCGACCTGCGGCCCGTAGCCCAGCCGCTCGCGCATCGCGACGCGGTAGCCCGGCTCCTTGCGGCCGCGCAGCCAGTAGCGCAGCAGGATGGCCGGCAGCAGCAGGCGCAGCGCGAAGGTGTACGCGGCGAGCGCGAGGCGCTGCTTGAAGGTCATCCCCGGCTGCGGCATGCGCGACGCAGGCTCAGTGCGCGGCCGCGCCGACGTGCGCGTCGGGCTTGACCTTCTTGAGCGCGGCCATGAAGTCGTGCTGGATGCGCTGCAGCGCGGCCTCGGTGTGGCCCTCGAAGCGCAGCACCAGCACCGGCGTCGTGTTGGAGGCGCGGATCAGGCCGAAGCCGTCCGCGTACTCGGCGCGCAGGCCGTCGATCGTCAGGATCTCGGCGCCGGGGAACTGCGCCTCGGCCAGCAGGCGCTCGATGATGCGCGGCGGCTCGCCCTCGGCGCAGGCGACGTTCAGCTCGGGCGTGCTGAAGCTAGTGGGCAGCGCGTCGAGCACGGCGCTGGGGTCGGCGCTGCGCGACAGGATCTCCAGCAGGCGCGCCGCCGTGTAGGTGGCGTCGTCGAAGCCGTACCAGCGCTCGGCAAAGAAGATGTGGCCGCTCATCTCGCCGGCGATCGGCGCGCCGGTCTCCTTGAGCTTGGCCTTGACCAGCGAGTGGCCGGTCTTCCACATCAGCGGCGCGCCGCCGGCCTCGCGGATCGCGACCGGCAGGCGCTGCGAGCACTTGACGTCGTAGATGATGGACGCGCCCTTCACGCGGGCGAGGATGTCGCGCGCGAACAGCATCAGCTGGCGGTCCGGGTAGATCACGTTGCCGCCGCGCGTGACCACGCCCAGGCGGTCGCCGTCGCCGTCGAAGGCCAGGCCCAGCTCGGCCTCGGTGGCGTGCACGGTGCGGATCAGGTCGGCCAGGTTCTCGGGCTTGGACGGATCCGGGTGATGGTTGGGGAACTCGCCGTCGACGCGGCTGTAGAGGGCTATCACCTCGCAGCCGAGCGCACGCAGGATGCCGGGCGCCGACGCGCCGGGGATGCCGTTGCCCGAGTCGACCGCGATCTTCATGGGACGCGCGAGCTTGCAGTCGCCGACGATGCGGTGGGTGTACTCGGCGAGGATGTCCATCTTGCCGACGCGGCCGGTGCCGGAGACGTAGGTCTCGCTCTCCATCAGCTCGCGCAGCTTCTGGATGTCCTGGCCGTGGATCGCGCGGCCGGCCAGCACCATCTTGAAGCCGTTCCAGTTCTTCGGGTTGTGGCTGCCGGTGACCTGGATGCCCGAGTGGCAGCCGTGCTTGCCGCGGGTGGCGGCCACGTAGTACAGCATCGGCGTGGTGACGGCGCCGAGGTCGACCACGTCCAGGCCGGTCGCCGCCAGGCCCTTGATCAGCGCGGCCACCAGCCGCGGGCCCGAGAGGCGCCCGTCGCGCCCGACGGCCACGGCCTTCTCGCCGAGCCGCACCGCCTCGCTGCCGAACGCGCGGCCCAGGTGCTCCGCGAAGCGCTCGTCGAGCGCCTCGTCGACGATGCCGCGGATGTCGTAGGCCTTGAAGGCGGATGCTCGGACTTGCATGGGGTGGATTCGTGTTCGTGGGCGTTGGCCCGCGATTCTACGAGCCGGGCCCGGCCGCCCCGGGCCGGATCGCGCGGCGGGCTGTCGATTCGTCGCCCCGCCCGTCGATTCGTCCCATCCGCCGCGTCCCGGCCGCGGCGGCTCCCTACACTGCGGCCCATGACGAATGCCATCGCACCACGGACGCTGTCCGCCACCCTGGCCGCCTCGTGGCGCCAATGGCTGGAGGCCGAAACCTCGCCCGCCGTCTCGATCTGGTTCCAGCTCCTCTGGACCGCCGTCTTCTCGGCCGGCGTCGCGCTGTTCTTCACCCTGGTCGGCTTCGCCGTCAACGCCCGCACGCTCGCGGACTGGGCCGACCTCGACCTCTGGCTGCTCTGGTACGGCCGCAACCTGGTGGTCGCGCTGATCATCGGCTACGTGATCCAGGCCCTGTTCCAGCTCGTCTTCCGGCTGGTCGGCAAGCCGCGCATCCGCGCCCTGGCCGGCTGGCGGCGCAGCGCGTTCTTCACCGCGGTGCCCATGGTCGGCACGGCGATCGGCTGGCCGATCGGGATGTCGCTGATCTTCGGCCGGCTGCGCCTGCTAGCCAACATCACGTCGGGCCAGGTGATGTCGCTGGTGGTCATGGCGGCGCTGGTCAGCCTCGGCTTCCACCTGTACTTCTCGCTGCGCCACGCGGAGATCCGCGCCCGCATGCGCGCCAACGAGGCCCAGCTGCGGCTGCTGCAGGGCCAGATGGAGCCGCACTTCCTGTTCAACACGCTGGCCAACGTCATCAGCCTGATCGACGCCGATGCCCCACGCGCCCGGCACATGCTGGAGGCGCTCACCGACTACCTGCGCGCCTCGCTCGCCGGCCTGCGCCACGACGACAGCACCCTGGCCGTCGAGCTCGACCTCGCGCGCCGCTACCTCGAGCTGATGCGCACCCGCATGGGTGAGCGCCTGCACTTCGAGATCACCGCCGACGACGCCCTGCGCGACGCCGTGCTGATGCCGCTGGTGCTGCAGCCGCTGATCGAGAACGCCGTCAAGCACGGGCTGGAGCCGCAGGTCGACGGCGGCACCGTGCGCGTGAAGGCGGCCCGCGCGCAGGTCGACGGCCGCGACTCGCTGCAGGTCTGCGTGGAGGACGACGGCGCCGGCCTGGCCGCCGCCGCCCGGCGCCCGCGCCGCCACGTGGCCGGCGGCCTCGACGGCAACGGCATCGCCCTGTCCAACCTGCGCGAGCGCCTGCAGGCCCGCTTCGGCCAGGACGCGCAACTGACGCTGGCCGAACTCGAGAGCGGCGTCGGCACGCGTGCCTGCCTCGTCATCCCCTGGCGCGACACCCGTCCCGCCGCCTGACAATGCAGCGCCACGACCCGCCGCCCGCCATGCCCAGCGCCCTCATCGCCGACGACGAACCCCACCTCGCCCACTACCTGCGCGACCGGCTGCTCGAGCTGTGGCCCGGACTCGAGATCGTCGCCATCGCGCGCAACGGCCTCGAGGCCGCCGCGCGGATCGCCGAGCTGCAGCCCGAC
>DASQCX010000704.1:0-2045 GCA_035634455.1 Burkholderiaceae bacterium | reverse complement strand
TCGCCTCACCAACATCGTGCTGATGGGCATGGGCGAGCCGCTCGCGAACTACGACGCCGTGGTCGCCGCGCTGGAGATCCTCACCGCCGAATGGGGCTACGCCATCTCGCCGCGCCGGGTCACCGTGTCGACCGTAGGCCTGGCGCCGCTGATCCCGCGCTTCATCGCGGAGACTCGCGTCATGCTCGCGGTGTCGCTGCACGCGCCCACCGACCGCCAGCGCGAACGGCTGGTGCCGATCAACCGCCGGTATCCGCTGGCGACCCTGCTCGCGGCCTGCCGGGCGGTCCCGCTGGCACGCCGGCGGCGCATCACCTTCGAGTACGTGCTCCTCGACGGCGAGAACGACGCAGACGGCGACGCGCGCGCGCTCGTTCGCCTGCTGCACGGCCTGCGGGCCAAGGTGAACCTCATTCCGTTCAACGCCTTCCCGGATGCCGGCTTCTCGCCCAGCCCGCGGCAGCGCGTGCTCCGCTTCCAGGCCATTCTCCGCCAGCACGGCATCGCGGCCACCATCCGGGAGAGTCGGGGCGGGGACATCCAGGCGGCGTGCGGCCAGCTCGCCGCTGCCCGACCCGCAGCCTGACCGCTGGGGGCGCTGCCGCCGTGGCCGGAATCGGTGTCGTCATCAACCCGCATGCCAGGGCGAACCGCAACGGCACCGGCCCGCGCGAGGAACGGATGCGCGACATCCTCGGCGCGTTCGGCTGGGTGCGTGTCACGTCCACGCTGGACGACGTCGACGAGGTGGCGCGCGAGTTCCACGAGCGACGCGTCGACGTGCTCGCGATCTGCGGCGGCGACGGCAGCGACCACTGCACGCTGACGTCGTTCTACCGTCGCTACGGCACCGACGCGCTGCCGCTCCTCCTGCCACTGCGCGCCGGCACCATCAACTACGTCGCGGACGCCACGGGCGGTCGCCGTGGCACGCCGGAGCAGGTGCTGACGCGCGTCGTGCGCGACTATCGCCGCGGCCACACGCACGTGACGACGGAACGCGATCTGCTGCGCGTCAACGGCAGCGAGATCGGGTTCCTCCTGAGCTTCGGCACGGCGGTCAATTACCTGCGCGCCTACTACGCCCTCGACCGGCAGGGCCCGTGGCCCGCGGCGAAGCTGCTCGGCCGCCTCATCGCCTCGGCGCTGGCCGGGACGCACATCTCGCGCGCGGTCTTCCAGGCCGTCGAGGCCGACATCGACTGCGACGGCGAGCCGCTCCCGTTCCGCCTGTTCACCTTCTTCTTCGCCGGCACCATCGAGCAGATCGCGCTCGGCTTCCAGCCCACGTACCTGGCCACGCGCAAGCGCGGCTACTTCCACGTCCTCGGCGGACCGATCCCGGCGCGCCGGCTGATTCGCCGGGCGGTGCGAATCTACCGCGGCTTCCCCACCGGCGAGCCGCTCCTCTACGACTGCATCGGCAAGAAGCTCGCCATCCGCTTCGCGCGTCCGACCCATCTCATGCTGGACGGCGACATCCTCGAGCCGACGGACCGTCTCGAGGTCGATGTGCCGCGGCGCGTGGCGCTGATCCGCGGCTAGCGGCGGCGGCGACGCCGGTCGCCATCTTCGTCCGCGGCGGCAGGCTGCGCCTCCCCAGGCCGCCTGCCGGAAAAGAAAATGTGAGACACGATCGCGCGTCCGTGCTAGTGGCCGTCGGTGAGGGGCCGCTCGCGACAACCCTCGGTGAGGAGACCGGTGGTGATGATGGCTACGACGCGCCGATGTGCTGGAGCTCTCTTCGTGATGGCCGCGGTGGCGGTTGCCGTGACGGCGACGCGCCTGGAAGCAGCCCGCAATATTCAACAGGGGACGTTGATACACCTCGCCGACGGTGACGTGCAGGGCGAGCTCAACGGGCAGACGCGGCAGTTTCTCGGGATCCCCTATGCTGCGCCCCCAGTCGGAGCCCTCCGATGGCGACCGCCGGCAACGGCGATCCCGTGGCAGGGCGTCCTGCAAGCGAACGCCTTCGCCTCCGCCTGTGCGCAGCTGGCATCCATCCAGGCTGGCGCGAGCGACACCGAGGACTGCCTGTACCT
>DASQCX010000703.1:0-1598 GCA_035634455.1 Burkholderiaceae bacterium | reverse complement strand
CCCCTGCGCGAGCCCTGCCATGACCGGCAGGTGCAGCGGCGGCGCCATGCCGGGCACCGACAGGTCGACGTCGATCACACGTTCCAGCTCGGCGCCGTCCAGCGCGTCCTGGTACCGGGCGCCCGCGTCGCCATCCAGGAGGGCCTCGAACCAGTGCCCGTCGAAGCCGATGGCAACGACGACGGCGTCGTAGGCGACGCGCTCGCGCTCATCGCCGTACGCGATGGTCACAATCACGTCGTACTCGCGCGCCTCGATCTCGACTGCCCGCCCGGCCAGAGCGCGGAAGCCGCGCGCCTGGTTGAGCGCCGCCTCGGCCTGCAGCGAGAAGACGCCACGATCGGTGCGCGCAAGGAACTCACGCCGGTGCGCCTCGGCCAGGCGCGGCCACTGCCCAGGGTCGGAGTAGAGCCGGTTCTCGTCGTAGCTCTCACCACGCGAGTACAGGACGCCGCGAGCGGTCAGCACGTCGATCGCCGAGTGCTTGTGGTGCCGCTTCACCAGATCGATGACCACCGAGGCGGCAGTCTCCCCGCTGCCAACGACGCAGACGTTCAGCGCGCGCTCGCGGTGCAGCCCGCGCGCCGCCAGCCAGTAGGTCCGCCCGTCCAGAACCCGAGGGTGATCACGAGGCTGGCCGGGCACCGTGATGGCCGGGCCCGCGCCGGTCAGGACCACGCCATCGGCGGCAATCGCATCGCCGGCCTCCAGCGTGACCTCCCAGCGGCCACCGTCGGCCACTTCCACGCCAGTCACGACTCCCGAGATGATTTCCGCCTCCGTCGCGTCGGCGACCTCACGCAGGTAGGCGCTCCACTGGCGATGCGTCGGCCGCATCCGGCCGCGGTCGACCCAGTCGCTGTAGGCGCCGCGCCTGATCAGGTGGCGCTGCCAGCTGTAGCCCGCCATCGCCGCGACCACATCAGCGGATGCATCGCCCCAGCTCGCAGCGTATGGATAGCCGACATCCTTCTCCGGCGGCGTCCCCAGCGGCAGCAGGCCGCTGGTATACCCCTGGCGCCCGCTCCAATTCCCCGCGACCTCGCCGCGGTCGACAAGCACCACACGCGGCGCCGGCAACCCGGCAGCAGCAAGCGCGCGGGCCTTGGCGGCGATCGCGATACCCTTCGGGCCGGCACCCACCACAGCAAGTGTTGACACCTCGCGAGGATAACCAGGCAACGCCAGAAAAGCTGCCGCCCGGACCCGAGCCGCGCAGATTAATCAATCGGGCGCGCACAGGATCAAGATCAACATAACCAGGATCACGATGGGGAAGACGCCGCTGCCTCGCGGGTGTCCGCGGCTCCAGGACGCATCATCTGTCCTCCCGCGGCGGTGACGCAGGGCCACCGGCGGAGTGCGCCGACACCTGCAGGTTCGATGGTCTCACCGATTCCGGCCCGCGCACCATCCGAGCGAGCGGAGCCGCAGACAGGCCTTCGCCAGCGACCGGTGGCGCTCGGCACCGGTCGGGCTACGCGGGCTGTGGCTGCCGGCGCCGGATGGTGCCGTCGGCCATGATGTCGCCGCCGGTGCACTGCCATTGGACCTTGCCGCCCTCGAACTGCTCCTGGTACAGCGACGCGTACACGCCG
>DASQCX010000702.1:0-4154 GCA_035634455.1 Burkholderiaceae bacterium | reverse complement strand
CACGTCCACGGCGTGCACCACCGCTCGCGCGAGCCCTCGCCCTGGGCCGCGTACGCGATGCATCCCGTGGAGGCCATGGTCAACGGCGGCCTGCCGCTGCTGGCGCTGGCCGTGATGCCGGTGCAGGAACACGTGCTGGGGCTGTTCGTGCTGCACCAGGTGGCGCGCAACATCCATGGCCACGCCGCCATCGAGAGCCTGCCGCGCGGCTTCACACGCCACTGGTTCTGGGGCCGCTTCACCACCACGACGCACCACCACCTGCACCACGAGACGGCCCAGGGCAACTACGGCCTGTGGTTCACCTGGTGGGATCGCCTGTTCGGCACCGAGCGCGTCGACTACCTGCAGCGCTTCGATGCCGCCACGGGCCCGCGCCCGGCGCAGGCCCGGCCGACCGCCGAGCCCGCCGCCTGAGCCCGCGCGAACGGACTACAGCAGCACGATGTCGTACTGCTCCGGATTCATCGTCGGCTCCGCGCTCAGCGAGATCGGCTTGCGGATGAACGCCGAGAGGTCGGCCAGGTGGGCGCTCTCCTCGTCGAGCAGCATCTCCACCACCGCGGCGCTGGCGATGACGCGGAATTCCTTCGGGTCGAACTGGCGCGCCTCGCGCAGGATCTCGCGCAGCACGTCGTAGCAGACGCTGCGCGGCGTCTTGACCTGGCCGCGGCCGTCGCAGGTGGGGCACGGCTCGCACAGCATGTGGGCGAGCGACTCGCGGGTGCGCTTGCGCGTCATCTCCACCAGGCCCAGGCCCGTGAAGCCGCTGACGGTGACCTTCGTGCGATCCTTGCTCAGCTGCTTGCGGAACTCGGCCAGCACGGCCTGCTGGTGCTCCTCGCGCGTCATGTCGATGAAGTCGACGATGATGATGCCGCCGAGGTTGCGCAGCCGCAGCTGGCGCGCGATGGCGCCGGCGGCTTCCAGGTTGGTCTTGAAGATCGTCTCGTCGAAGTTGCGCGCGCCGACGAAGCCGCCGGTGTTGACGTCGATCGTCGTCAGCGCCTCGGTCTGGTCGATGATGAGGTAGCCGCCGCTCTTCAAGTCGACGCGGCGCGCGAGCGCGCGGGCGATCTCCTCCTCGATGTTGTAGAGGTCGAAGATCGGGCGCTCGCCCTTGTAGTGCTCCAGCCGCCCCACCGAGCTCGACGCGTAGGTCTCGCCGAAGGCGCGCAGCGATTCGTACTGCAGCCTGGAGTCGATGCGGATCGACTGCGTGTGCTCGTTGGCGATGTCGCGCAGCACCCGCTCGGCCAGGCTCAGGTCCTGGTGCAGCAGCGAGCCCGCGGGTCGCGACAGCGCGCGCTCGCGGATGCGGCTCCACGTCGTGCGCAGGTAGGCGATGTCCTCGGCCAGCTCCTGGTCGCTCGCCTCCTCCGCGTTGGTGCGCAGGATGAAGCCGCCGCCACCTTCCAGCGGATTGCCGGCCAGCGCGATCATGCGGGCGCGCAGCTGCTCGCGCAGCTCGTGCGAGCCGATGCGCTGCGAGATGCCGATGTGGTTGTCGTGCGGCAGGTAGACCAGCAGCCGGCCCGCGATGCTCACCTGCGTGGTCAGGCGCGCGCCCTTGGTGCCGATCGGATCCTTGACCACCTGCACCGTCAGCGACTGGCCCTCGAACACCAGCTTCTCGATCGCCGCGGGCTGGCCCTCGGGCTTGGCGGCGGGATGGCCGTGCAGGTCGGCCACGTGCAGGAAGGCCGCGCGCTCCAGCCCGATGTCGATGAAGGCCGACTGCATGCCTGGCAGCACGCGCGCCACCTTGCCGAGGTAGACGTTGCCTACCAGGCCGCGCTCGAGCGCGCGCTCGAGATGCAGCTCCTGGATCGCGCCGTTCTCGATGATCGCGACGCGCGTCTCTTGGGGCGACCAGTTGACCAGGATGTCGTGCATGGCGATACGGCCCAGGGTGTCGTTATTCTTGGAACTCGACCCCGGCATCCAGCAGCAGCTGCGCGGTCTCGTGCAGGGGCAAACCCATGATACCGGAGTAGCTACCGCCGATGCGTGCTATCCAGGCGGCGATGCGGCTCTGGATCGCGTACGCACCGGCCTTGCCGAACGGCTCGCCGCTGGCCACGTAGGCCGCGACCACGTGGTCCGGCATCGCCGCGAAGCGCACCGTCGACACGCTCAGCGCGCTGGTTCGCGCGCGGCCCGACGCCAGCGCCACCGCCGTCATCACGCGATGCGTGCGGCCGGACAGGCGCCGCAACGTCGCCGTCGCGTCGTCCGCATCGGCCGGCTTGCCGAAGATGCGGCGCCCGAGCGCCACCGTGGTGTCGGCGCACAGCACCGGCGCCGGCGGCAGGCCGCGCCGCTTCAGCCGCGCGACGGCGGCGTCCAGCTTGAGCTGCGTGACGCGCTCGCAGTAGACGGCCGGGGTCTCGCCGGGGACGTGATCCTCCAGCGCCTCGGCGTCCTCGTCGGGCGACGCGAGCAGCAGCTCGTGGCGCACGCCGAGCTGGTCCAGCAGCTGGCGCCGGCGCGGGCTCTGCGAGGCCAGGTAGACGAAGGTGTGCTTCTTCATTCGCGGTGGTACGGGTGGCCCGTGGACAGCGACCAGGCGCGGTACAGCGCCTCGGCCAGCAGCACGCGCACGAAGGCGTGCGGCAGCGTGAGGTCGGACAGGCGCGCCGTCTCGTCGGCGGTGGCTTTCAGTTCGGGATCGAGGCCGTCGGGGCCGCCGATCAGGAACGCGACGTCGCGGCCGTCGCCGCGCCAGAACTCGAGGCGGTCGGCCAGCGCGCGCGTCGTCCAGCGGGTGCCGCGCTCGTCGAGGATCACGCGGCGCGTGCCCGGCGGCAGCACGGCCTCCAGCCGCTTGCCCTCGGCCTGCATCAGCTGCGCGGGCGCCTTGCCGCTGGTGCGCGGCTCGGCCTTGACGGCCTTGAGCTCCAGCCGCATCTCGGGCGGGAAGCGACGCTCGAATTCGTCGTAGGCCGCCTCGGCCCAGGCGGGCGGCTTCTGGCCGACGGAGGCGATGAGCAGGCGCATGGCGTCCTTTGCAAGACCCGACGTGAAAACGGCGACCGAAGTCGCCGTTCGTCGCGGGCTGTCGATGCGATCAGCCGCGGCGCGCCGCGACCTTCTTGGCGACCGCCGCCTTGGTGGCCGCGGTCTTCTTCGCGGTCTTCCTGGCCGCAGTGGAAGCGTTGCGCGAGCTGTTGGCCGGCACCACCACCTTCTTGACCGAGGCCGCCTTCACCGGCGCCGTGCCGGCGCGGGCGGCGGTCGAGCCGGCGCGCGTCTTCTTCGCGGCGGCGACCTTGCCGGCCGCCGACTTCGGTGCCGGCTTGGCCTTGCCTGCCTGCGAGCCGGCCGGCTTGGTGGCCGCGGCCGTGCGCGCGCTGGTCTTGCGGGCCGGGCCGCGCGTGGACGACGAGCGCTCGGCCGGCGTCTTGGCGCGCGGCAGCGGCGCCGCCTTGCCGGCGGCCGTCTTCCTGGCGGCCGGCTTCTTGAGCGCGGCCTTCTTGGCCGGCGTCTCGTCATCGGCGTCGACCTTGACGGCCTTGGCGCGCTTCTTGGGCTTGGGCGCCGCCTCCTCGTCGTCGGCGCCTTCCGAGGCCTTGACCAGCCCGGTGCGGCCGCCGCCGAGCTTGATCGCGACGGGCTTGCCGCCCCAGATCTCCTCCAGGCGGTAGTAGTCGCGGATCGACGGCTGCATGATGTGCGCGACCGCCGCGCCGCAGTCGACGATGATCCACTCGCCGTTCTCCTCGCCCTCGGTGCGCAGCACGTCCATGCCGGCGGACTTCACCGCGTCGCGCACGCTGGCCGCCAGCGCCTTGGTCTGGCGGTTGCTGGCGCCGGACGCGACGATCACGCGCTCGAACAGCGGCGACAGGTGCTCGGTGTTGAAGACCTGGATGTCCTGGGCCTTGACGTCTTCCAGGCCATCGACGATGGCGCGTTGCAGTTTGCGGATGTCCATTAGTTCTGCTGCTCGTTTCGGGCCGGAGGGACGGCCCGGTAAAGGTGGTGGTCGGCAATATAGCGCGCCACCGGCGCGCCGACCAGCGCCGTGACGTCCAGCCCGGCCGCGGCGCGCTCGCGCACCGCGGTGGCCGAATGGGGGCGCGGCGGCATCCGCAGGACGCGCAGCGCATGGGCTACGCCGGCCAGGCCGGGCGCCGCGTGGACGGGGTCGC
>DASQCX010000701.1:0-2850 GCA_035634455.1 Burkholderiaceae bacterium | reverse complement strand
ACGCCACGCTGGAGATCGACCCCGAGTTCCTGACCGTCCAGGGCCACGACCACGATCACCACCACCATCACGGCCACGAGGGCCATGACCACGGCCCGGGCGAAGCCTGCGACCACCCGCACCACCACGCACACGACGACGACGTGAAATCCTTCGCGTTCAAGTCCGAGCGGGCGTTCAATCCGACCAAGCTCGAGGACTTCCTCGGCGCTATCGTCCAGGTCTACGGACCCAAGATGCTGCGCTACAAGGGCGTGCTGTTCATGAAGGGCAGCGACCGCAAGGTGATCTTCCAGGGCGTGCACCAGATGATGGGCAGCGACCTGGGCCCGAAGTGGGCGCCGGGCGAGAAGAAGGCCAGCAAGCTCGTCTTCATCGGCATCGACCTGCCCAAGGAAATCCTGCTGCAGGGCCTGGAAGGCTGCCTCGTCTAGGCATCCGTCTTGCCGCGCCCGCGCCACCCGGCGACGTCGTTTCCGGCGGCGTGGTGCATCATGGCTACAATCGGCCCGCCTTTTTGCAAGGTCAGCCCCGCGTTAGAACAACTACCCACTGTTGCTCGCTGCGGGTATAACAGCCTTCCGAGCGACCCTTCGCGAGGAGACCGACCGTGACCAAGACTTCGGCCAAGACGCCGGCATCCAGCACCGCCACGGCAACCGGCGCCGCCGCCGCTGCGCCGAAAGCGCGCGCCAGGACGGCCGCCAAGGTTTCCTCGTCCGCGGACGACAGCACCGCCGCGAGCCCTTCTCTCAAGAAGCCTTCCGCAAAGGCCGACATAGAACCGATGAACGCCGCAAAATCCTCTGCTACCGACACGAAGCTGGCATCTGCCTGGAAGTCCAAGGCGGGCAAGGACCTGACCGAACCCGAGCTGCTGGCGATGCCGGACAGCGAGTACATGGGCGAGAAGCAGCTGGAATTCTTCCGCGCCAAGCTCCAGTCCCTGAAGGACGACCTGCTGTCGAACGCCGGCGAGACCACCGAGCACCTGCGCGAGGACACCTCGATCGTCCCCGATCCGGCCGACCGCGCCACCATCGAGGAAGAACATGCCCTCGAACTGCGCACGCGCGACCGCGAGCGCAAGCTGCTGAAGAAGATCTCGCAGTCGATCAGCCGCATCGACGCGGGCGACTACGGCTACTGCGACGAGACCGGCGAGCCGATCGGCCTCGGCCGGCTGCTCGCGCGCCCGACGGCCACGCTGTCGCTCGAGGCCCAGCAGCGCCGCGAGATGAAGCAGAAGATGTTCGGAGACTGACCTGATCCCGTCGACCGACTCCCTCCCCAGCCACAGGCCGCAACGCGATGTCCGATAAAGACAAGGACGAAGGCGGCGGCGGAGGCTTGTTCCGGCGCATGGCGCGCAAGGTCGCGGCGCCGGCGCGGGAGCTCGTCGGCATGACGCCGCGCGAGACGGACATCCAGGCCAACGAGTTCGACAAGGCCGAGATGAAGGCCATGATCGAACGCAAGCGCCGCAACGACTACGTGCGCAAGCGCGAGCTCGACACGCTGCGCCGCATCCGCCGCGAGGGCCTGTCGGGCGAACAGGCGGCGGCGCTGACGATGCAGTCGTCGCGCATGGACGAGGGCCTCGAGCCGCGCTCCACGCAGTCGTCCATGCAGAGCGTGGGCATCAAGGCCAAGATCGACGCCATCGAGCGCCAGATGGTCGGCGCCACCTCGCAGGTGTCGGCCGGCGGCACGCCTGCCGCCGCCGCCAAGCCGGCCGCGCGCACCGGTCCGGCGATGCCGCCCGGCCCGCCGCCGCCGATCCTGACCACCACGATCTTCGACCCCGAGGAACAGACGGCGACGCTGCCGGTGCCGCTCAAGCAGGACGACGACCACGAGACGGTCGCGCGCCTGGACGGCGGCCCGCTGCAGTTCGACGCGCTGGACATGCCCTCGGAGCCGCCGCACGACGCCGGGCTGACGACGCGCAATTTCCCCAACACGATGCCTTACACGGGCGACGTGGATCCGCTGTTCGCGCCGCCCAAGGCGAGCCCGCCGCCCGCGCTCGCGCCGCTCGAGTTCACGGCCACGCCGTTCCCGCCGCCTGCCGCGCCGTTCGCGGCGCCGGCGCCCGCGAACGTCAATCCGTACGCGGCCGGCGCGCCGGCGCCGCGCGCCTCGGCCACCGCCCGCAGCGCGGATCTGGGCGGCGGCGAGAAGGTCGAGGTCAGCGAGGTCGTGCACGACGAGGCGCTCGACGAGGCCGTGATCGCGTTCGCGGGCGGCGACTTCGCCGGCTGCGAGAAGGCGCTGCAGGCGCTGACCGGCCCGCGCGGCGAGCGCCGCGACCACGACGAGACCTGGCTGGTGCTGTTCGACCTGTACCGCGCGATCGGCCAGCAGGCGAAGTTCGAGGCGATCACGATGGAATACGTCGAGCGCTTCCATCGCTCGGCGCCGCAGTGGTTCTCGCTGCCCAAGCAGCTCGCCCAGGCCACCAAGAAGCCGGAAGCGGGCCAGAACAAGGGCGGCATCGGCTGGGTCTGCCCACCCAGCCTCGACGGCGACGCCGTCTCGCGGCTGGACGCGCTGTCGATGCAGCTGCCCTCGCCCTGGGTCATGGACTGGACGGCGCTCGCGACGATCGACGCCGAGGGCGCCGGCCGGCTGCACAAGCTGTTCGTCGGCTGGTCCAAGCAGGCGCTGTCGCTGGAGTGGATCGCCGGCGACAAGCTGTTCTCGGTGCTGCAGGATCTCGCCCCCACGGGCGTGCGCGACGTCGACCCGATCTACTGGATGCTGCGCCTGGAGGCGCTGCGCCTGGCCCACCGGCCCGACCAGTTCGACGAGGTGGCGATCGACTACTGCGTCACCTTCGAGGTCTCG
>DASQCX010000700.1:0-8606 GCA_035634455.1 Burkholderiaceae bacterium | reverse complement strand
TAGCCGGTGGCCACGATCACGGCGAGCTCAGGGATGTTGGACTGGCACCAGGCCGCCAGGTCCAGGCCGCTCATCGTGCCGGGCATCACGACGTCCGTGAAGACGACGTCGAACAGGCCGCCGTCCTGCAGCGCGCGGACGGCCGCGTCGCCGGTGTGGCAGTGCCGCACCGCGTGCCCGGCCGCGCGCAGCGCCGGCGCCACCACCGAGGACACGAGCAGGTCGTCCTCGACGAACAGCACGCGCAGCGGCATGCGCTCGGCCGGCGCGGCGCCGCCGCCCTGGCCCGCCCTGACCGGGTCGCTGGACACCGGCAGCAGCAGCGACACCGTGGTGCCGACGCCGCGCTCGCTGCTGATCGTGGCGATGCCGCCCGACTGCAGCGCGAACGCGCGCACCTGCGGCAGGCCCAGGCCGCTGCCCACGCCCACCGGCTTGGTCGTGAAGTACGGCTCGAACACGCGCTGCAGGGTCTCGGCGTCCATGCCGCCGCCGCTGTCGACAACGTCGACGGCCAGGTAGCGCCCCGGCGGCAGCGCGCAGGCCTGCGTTGCGCTGGCGAGCCGTCCGCGGATCGTCACGGTGCCGCCACCAGGCATCGCGTCGCGGGCGTTGAACACGAGGTTGAGCAGCGCGAGCTCGAACTGCGTCGGATCGGCCATCAACGGCGGAAGGCCGGGCTCGATGTCGGCGCTCAGGCGCACCTTGCCGCCGACGGCGCGGCCCATCAGGTCCTCGCAGCGCAGCACGAAGTCGTGCAGGTCGATGGCCTGCGGCGTCAGCGGCTGCGTGCGGCCGAAGGCCAGCATCTGGCGCACCAGCGTCGCGGCCTTGTCCAGCGCCCGCATGCTGGCCTCGATCACGCGCCGGCCGGGTTCCTCCTGGACGAGGCGGTCGAGCACCTGCAGGCCGGTGCTCATCGTCTGCAGGAAGTTGTTGAGGTCGTGCGCGAGGCCGCCGGTGAGCCGGCCGATCGCCTCGTGCTTCTGGCCGTCGAGCAGGCGCGTCTGCGCCTCCTGGGTCTGGCGGATCGCCTCGGCCACGCGCGACTCCAGCAGCTCGGTGGCGTGCGCGGAGCGCTTGCCGGCCGCGTGCAGCGCGGCGCCGACCTGGTCGGCCTCGAACAGCCCGGTGCGCAGCGGCGCAGGCACGCGGTCGTCGCCGAGTTCGGCGGCGGCGTCGGCCAGCGCGAGCACGGGGCGGCCGATCTGGCGCCCGAAGTACAGCGCGAGCAGCAGGCCGATGACCGCCAGCGCGCCGGCCGCGGCGCAGGCCTGCAGCGTGACGCGGATCGCCGGCTTGTCGAGCGCCGAACGCGGCAGGCCGACGGCGACCGTCCAGCCGTAGCGCGCCGAGTGCGCGACGAAGGCGATGGTGGGCTGGCCCTCGTGCGAGATCGACTCGAACGGCTGCTCCTGTCGTCCCTTGGCGGCCTCCACGATGGTCGCCGAGGCGGCCGGCGCGCCGAGCCACTTCTGCGGATCCTTGCTGCGCGCGACCGTCCGGAACCGGCCGTCCAGCACCGAGGCGACGGCGCCGGGCGGCAGCTCCTGCAGGTCCAGCACGCGCTGGATCACCTCGGGGCCGAACGCGACGCCGACGTTCAGCCGCTGCGGATCGGCGCCCGCCTGCGGGGCCATCACCGTGAGCACCGGCTGGCCGCTGATCCGTCCGGCGTGGAGGTCGCTCGCGACCGGCGCGCCGGAGACCAGCGGCGGGTCGGGGATCCAGCCGCGCGCCGGCAGCGCCGCGCCGTAGGGCTGGCCCGTGTTGAGGAGCTGGCGCGTCGCGTCGACGACGACGACCGTGTTGCCGCTGCCGTCGGTGGCGCGCCGCGCCTGCTGGTAGAAGCGCGCCAGGTCGCCTTCCTCGAGCGAGCGGGCGGCGCCCAGCGTGACGGCGACCGCGGCGCGCTTGTCCAGCTCGCCGTCGACGACGATGCTGATCGAGCGCGCCAGGTCGCGCACGTGCTGCGTGGCCGTCGCGGTCTCGTGCAGGTAGGTCGAGCGTGCCAGCACGCCGAAGCCCGCCAGCGCGGGCAGCCAGACGGCGAACACGAGCAGGAGCAGTCTCGTTCGGATACTCACGCGTTTCCAGAGGGGCGATCTGACCTGCCGCGGACATTACCCGAAATGCGGCGCGCAGGCCCGGTTCGCCGGCGGCGAAACTGTCGCAAGGCCTAACCCCGGTCCGGCGTCCTTGTCAATGCGCAATCCCCGAGACTCGATGCGAGCCGCTCGACCGCTTACATTTGAGGGCGCACGACCCTGCCCCGCTGGGGTCCACGGAGACAAGACAAGTGAACGACCTGACCCGCATCACCCGAATTTCCGCCATCGCGCTGGCCGCGGCCCTGTCGCTGGGCACGGCCGCGGCCGCCGAACCGATCAGGATCGGCGTCGCGGAAGCCCTGTCCGGCGGCGCGGCCCAGTACGGCATCAGCATCCGCAACGGCTTCCAGATGGCCGCCGACGAGATCAACGCCGCCGGCGGCGTCAACGGCAGCAAGATCGAGCTGGTGATCGAGGACGAGCAGGGCAAGAAGGACGAGGCGATCAACGCCTTCAAGAAGCTGATCTTCCAGGACAAGGCGCTGATGCTGTTCGGCCCGACGCTGTCGAACTCCGCCGCCGCCGCCGACCCGATCGCGCAGGCCGCGCACGTCGTCGTCTTCGGCACTTCCAACACCGCCGACGGCATCACCACCATCGGCGACCACGTGTTCCGCAACTCGGTCACCGAGGCCGACGTGCTGCCGGTCACGATCAAGGTCGCGGCCAAGGTCGCCAAGATCAAGAAGGTCGCCGTGATGTACGGCAACGACGACGTCTTCACCAAGAGCGGCTACGACGCGTTCAAGAAGGCGCTCGAGGACGGCAAGATGCCGGTCACCACCACCGAGACCTTCGCCAAGGGCGACGTCGACTTCAAGGCGCAGCTGACCAAGATCAAGGCGACGAACCCGGACGCGATCGTGCTGTCGGCGCTGATCGCGGAAGGCGCGCCGATCATGGTGCAGGCGCGCCAGCTGGGCCTGAACGTGCCCTTCATCGGCGGCAACGGCATGAACTCCGTCAAGGTGTTCGACCTCGCCAAGGGCGCGTCCGACGGCCTGTGGGTGGGCAGCCCGTGGTCGATCGAGAACCGCACGCCGGAGAACAACAGCTTCATCATCGCGTACACCAAGAAGTACAGCGCCCCGCCCGACCAGTTCGCGGCCCAGGCCTACGACGCGATGCACATCGCCACCGCCGCGATGAAGAAGATCAAGCTGTCCGGCGACCTGGCCAAGGACCGCTCGGCGCTGCAGGCGGCGCTGCCTGCCGTCAAGTGGACCGGCGCCACCGGCTCATTCGCGTTCCGCCGCGTCAACGACAAGTCCGGCAAGCCGGCAGGCTACGACGCCGACCAGCAGGCCATCGTCAGCACGACGCGCGGCAAGAACTACGAGATCGAGAAGTGATCCCTGCGGGCCGCCGCGAGCGGTCCGCGCTTCCCGCTGATTCCCGAAACAGGCGGCCCGGGTGCATCATCCAGGGCCGCGATTCCTTCCCCACCCGACTCTCCCCGTGCTCGAACAGCAGCTGTTCAATGCCTTGTCGCTGGGCTGCGTCTACGCCCTGTTCGCGCTCGGCTTCACGCTCGTCTTCGGCGTGCTGGGCGTGGTCAACCTGTCGCAGGGCGCCGTCTTCATGGTCGGCGCCTACGCCGCGCTGAGCGCGATCACGAAGCTGAACGCGCCGTTGTGGCTGGCGATCGTCGCGGCCTTCGCGTTCTCGGGCCTGCTGGGCCTGCTGATCGACCGCCTCGTGCTCAAGCCGCTGCGCCGGCGCGACGCCCCGCACCTGATCCCGATGATCGCCACCATCGGCCTGGCGATCGCCATCAACAGCCTGGTGCAGGGCCTGTTCGGCGCCGAGAACCAGCGCTTCCCGAGCGAGGTGCTGCCGCAGGATTCGCTGCAGGTCGCCGGCGTCAGCGTCACCGTGCTGGAGCTGGGCATCATCCTGGTCTCCTTCGTGCTGATGGCGGTGCTGATGGTCACGCTGCGCCGCACGCAGCTGGGCCGCGCGCTGCGGGCGATCGCCGAGTCGCCCAAGGCCGCGCGGCTGCTGGGCATCAACGTCGACGGCCTGTTCATGCTGACGTCCTTCGTGGCGGCCGGCCTGGGCGGCATCTCGGGCGTGCTGATCGGGCTGTACTCGAACGCACTGTTCCCGCTGATGGGCCAGCCGATGCTGCACAAGGGCATCGCCGTGATCATCCTGGGCGGCATGGGCGACATCCGCGGCGCGATGCTGGCCGGCCTGTTCCTGGGCTTCGCCGAGGTGCTGTCGGTGGCCTATATCGGCTCGGACATGCGCGACGCGGTGGCCTTCGGCCTGCTGTTCCTCGTGCTGCTGGTGCGGCCCAAGGGCCTGTTCGGCAGCGTCCAGGAACGGAAAGTCTGACGACGATGCTCGAGACCCTCGACAACTTCTGGTCCATCTACAGCAACCTCGTGCTGTCGCTGGGCACGGCGTCGCTGCTGGCGCTGTCGATCTACCTGACGCTGTCCTGCGGCATGCTGGCGATGGCCAACGCGGCCTTCATGGGCATCGGCGCGTACACCTCGTCCATCCTGACGATGAACTACGGCTGGCCCTTCCCCGCCGCCATCGCCGCGGGCATGGCGGCGCCGGCCGTCGTCGCGTTCGTCATCGGCAAGCCGACGCTGCGGCTGTCGGGCGTGTACCTGGCGATGGCCACGCTGGCCTTCGGCGAGGTGGTGCGGCTGTGCATCATCCGCGCCGAGGGCCTGACCGGCGGCGCGCTCGGCCTGAACGGCATCCCGCAGCTGACACAGTGGTGGCACGTGCTGCTGGCGCTCGTCGTCGTGCTGTTCGTGATCGCGCGGCTGCGGCGCTCGAAGATCGGCCGCGCGTTCGAGGCGATCAAGGAGGACGAGACCGCCGCCGGCCTGATGGGCATCGACGTCAACGGCCACAAGATGCTGGCCTTCGCGCTCGGCGCGGCCATCGCGGGCCTGGCCGGCACGCTCAACGCCCACCTGACCTTCTTCATCGGCCCGCAGGAGTTCGGCTTCGACCGCGGCGTCGAGATCCTGACGATGACCATCCTGGGCGGCATCAACAGCCTGTTCGGGCCGGTGCTGGGCGCGGTCATCGTGACGCTGCTGCCCGAGCTGCTGCGCAGCTTCAAGGACTACCGCGCCGTCGCCAACGGCCTGATCCTGGTGCTGATCGTGCTGTTCCTGCCCAAGGGCCTGTGGAATCCTGCGTGGATGCGGCGCGTGCTGGGGTTGCGCCGCAAGGGCGTCACGCCATGAATGAACTCCTGAGCCTGACCAACGTCTCGCGCCATTTCGGCGGCCTGAAGGTGCTGCAGGACGTGTCGTTCTCGGTGCGCCAGGGCACGATCTCCGGTCTGATCGGCCCGAACGGCGCCGGCAAGACGACGGTGTTCAACCTGATCACCGGCCTGCTGCCGCCCACCACCGGCGAGATCGCGCTCGACGGCGCCTCGCTGCTCGACCGCAAGCCGCACGAGATCACGCGGGCCGGCGTCGCGCGCACCTTCCAGAACATCCGCATCTTCAAGGAGATGACGCTGCTGGAGAACGTCATCGTCGGCATGCATCGCCATCTCGGCTACGGCGTGCCGGGGCTGATGTTCGCCCTCACCAAGTACCGCGCCGAGGAGCGTCGCGCCCGCGACCGTGCGCGCGAGCTGCTGTCGTGGATGAAGCTGGACCACAAGGCCGACGACCTCGCCGACAACCTGTCGTACGGCGCCCAGCGCCGGCTCGAGATCGCCCGCGCGCTGGCCACCGAGCCGCGCCTGCTGCTGCTGGACGAGCCCGTGGCCGGCATGAACAGCACCGAGAAGACCGAGCTGATGCGCGAGATCGTCAACATCCAGGGCCGCGGCTACACGATCTTCATGATCGAGCACGACATGCGCTTCGTCATGGGCCTGTGCGAGGAGATCTCGGTGCTGAACTTCGGCCGGATCATCGCGCGCGGCGGGCCCGAGCAGATCCGCAACGATCCGCAGGTGATCGAGGCCTACCTCGGGCGCGAGGACGACGAGGTGTCGGTGACGCCGGGCGAGGACGAGGAATGAGCGAGGCGCTGCTCTCCGTCTCCGGCCTGAGCGTCAACTACGGCCACATCGAGGCCGTGCGCGACGTCGACCTGGCGCTGGCCGCGGGCCAGATCACGACGCTGGTCGGCGCCAACGGCGCGGGCAAGTCGACGACGCTGCTGGCGCTGTCGGGCCTGATCCCCAAGGCCGCGGGCAAGGTCCGGTTCGACGGCCACGACGTCACCGCCCTGCCCGCCCACAAGCTGGTGGCCGCGGGCCTGGTACAGGTGGCCGAGGGCCGCGCCACGCTGACCACGCTGACTGTGCGCGAGAACCTCGAGCTCGGCGCCTACACGCGGCGTGACGGCGCGGCGGCGCGCGCGAGCGACCTCGAGCGCGTCTTCACGCTGTTCCCGCGCCTGAAGGAGCGCGAGGGCGGGCTGGCGGGCAACCTGTCCGGCGGCGAGCAGCAGATGCTGGCCATCGGCCGCGCGCTGATGGCCCGGCCGCGGCTGCTGTTGCTGGACGAGCCGTCCATGGGCCTGGCGCCCATCGTCGTTCAGGGCATCTTCCGCACGCTGCGCGAGATCCACGCCGGCGGCCTGACGATCTTCCTGGTCGAGCAGAACGTGCGGCAGGCGCTGCGCATCGCCGAGCGCGCCTACGTGCTGGAGAACGGCCGCGTCGTGCTGGAAGGCGGCGGACGCGAGCTGCTGTCCGAGCCGCGCGTGCAGGAAGCCTACCTGGGCGGCTGAGCCGCTCCGCCGCCCTGGCCGCGCGCCACGCCGGCCGCCTCGCATTCCAGCTCCGTCGCCGCCAGGCCTGGCCGGGATGGCCCTGCCCGGCGCCGGGCGTTCAGCGCCAATTAATAAACTGGCTTATCATATATCCCTATATGAAAAAGCACGACTTCTCGCACCGCTTCGGCTTCATCGTCAACGAGGTGGGCCGGCTCTATGGCCGCCAGTTCGACCAATTGTCGCGCGAGGAGCTGGGGCTGTCGCGCGCCCAGTGCCGGCTGCTGGGCCAGGTGGCCGCCCGCGGCAGCGACCCCGCCCCGACCCAGGCCGAGCTGGCCGCCAATCTCGACCTGACACCGATGGCCGTGGCCACGCTGGTCGACCGCATGGAGGCCGCGGGCTGGATCTCGCGCCGCCCGAGCGAGACCGACCGCCGCGCCAACGCCATCGCGCTGCAGCCGCAGGCCGAGGCGGCGCTGGAGAAGGCGATGGCCGTCAGCGACCGCGTGCAGGAGGCCGCGCTGGCCGGATTCAGCGCCGCCGAGCGCAAGCAGCTGGTGGCGATGCTGCAACGCGTGCGCACCAACCTGCAGGGCGACGCGTCCGCGGCGGGAGCGCAGCAGTGAGCCTCGGAGACCATCGCGACATCCCGCACCGCGGCATGATCACCGTCTCGATCATGCTGGCGACGGTCATGCAGGCCCTCGACACCACGATCGCCAACGTCGCCCTGCCCCACATGCAGGGCGCGCTGCAGAGCTCGCAGGATCAGATCTCCTGGGTGCTGACGTCCTACATCGTGGCCGCCGCCATCGCCACGCCGCTCACCGGCTGGCTGTGCTCGGCCTTCGGACGCCGCCGCGTGTTCCTGATCGCCGTCTGCGGCTTCACGGTCGCCTCGGCGCTGTGCGGCATGGCCGACAACATCGTCGAGATCGTCGCCGCCCGCCTGCTGCAGGGCCTGTTCGGGGCGGCGCTGGTGCCGCTGTCGCAGGCGGTGCTGCTGGACATCAACCCGAAGGAGAAGATCGGCCAGGCGATGGCGATCTGGGGCGCCGGCATCATGATCGGCCCGATCCTGGGCCCGATGCTGGGCGGCTGGCTCACCGAGAACGCGAGCTGGCGCTGGGTGTTCTACATCAACCTGCCGGTGGGCGTGCTGGCGTTCTACGGAATCGCGCGCTACCTGCCGGAAAGCCGGCCCGCCGCCGTCAAGCTGGACCTGTTCGGCTTCGCGACCCTGAGCCTGGCCATCGGCCTGCTGCAGATGTTCCTCGACCGCGGCGAGCAGCTGGACTGGTTCGACTCCACCGAGATCCGCGTCGAGGCGATAGTCTGCCTGATCGCGTTCGCGTTCTTCGCCGCCCACACCTTCACGGCCGTCGGCACCTCGTTCTTCGACCGCCGGCTGCTCAAGGACGCCAACTTCGTCACCGGCCTGCTGTTCGCCTTCATCGTCGGCATGGTGCTGTACGCCACGATGGCGCTGCTGCCCACGCTGCTGCAGGGCCTGCTCGGATACCCGGTGGTGTACACGGGCGTCGTGATGGCCCCGCGCGGCATCGGGACCATGGTGGCGATGCTGCTGGTGGGCCGGCTGCTGCACTACGTCGACGCCCGCGCGATCATGGCGCTCGGCTTCACGCTGACCGCGATCGCGCTGTGGATGATGACGACGATGACGCTGGACATGGGCAGCCGCATCATCGTGGTGTCCGGCGTCGTCCAGGGCCTGGGCATCGGCTTCACCTTCGTGCCGCTCAGCGCGGTGGCCTTCGC
>DASQCX010000699.1:0-1804 GCA_035634455.1 Burkholderiaceae bacterium | reverse complement strand
CGGCGATCAGCGGCACCGACAGCTGCGCCACGCCCGCCATCAGCTGCGGGATCTCCGTCTTGGCCCACTCGATCTCGGCGTCGGGCACCTCGAAGACGAGTTCGTCGTGCACCTGCATGACCATGCGTGTGCCCTTGCCCTGGTCGTCGATCGCCTTCTGCACGGCGAGCATCGCGAGCTTGATCAGGTCGGCGGCGGTGCCCTGCATCGGCGCGTTGATGGCCTGGCGCTCGGCCGCGGAGCGGCGCGGGCCCGAACCGCCACGGATCTCGGGCAGCTCGATGCGGCGGCCGAACAGCGTCTCGACGTAGCCCGTCTCGGCGGCGCGCGCCTTGGTCTGGTCCATGTAGCGCTTGACGCCCGCGAAACGCGCGAAGTAGCGGTCGATGTAGTCCTTGGCGGCCTTCTGCTCGATGCCCAGCGACTGCGACAGCCCGAACGCGCCCATGCCGTAGATCAGGCCGAAGTTGATCGTCTTGGCGTAGCGGCGCTGCTCGCTGGTGACCTCCCCGGACACGAGGTTGAACACCTCGGCCGCGGTGGCGCGGTGCACGTCCATGCCGTCGTTGAACGCGCGCAGCAGGCCCGGATCCTGGCTGATGTGGGCCATCAGCCGCAGCTCGATCTGCGAGTAGTCGGCCGACACGATCACGTGCCCCGGCGGCGCCACGAAGGCCTCGCGCACGCGCCGGCCTTCCGGCGTGCGGATCGGGATGTTCTGCAGGTTCGGGTCGTTGCTGGACAGCCGCCCCGTCACCGCCACCGCCTGCGCGTAGTGCGTGTGGACGCGGCCGGTGTCGGGGTTGATCATCTGCGGCAGCTTGTCGGTGTACGTGCCCTTGAGCTTGGACAGCCCGCGGTGCTCCAGCAGCTTGGCCGGCAGCGGGTAGTCGAGCGCCAGCTTCTCCAGCACGCTCTCGTCCGTCGATGGCGCGCCCGACGCGGTCTTCTTGGCGACCGGCAGGCCCAGCTTGCCGAACAGGATCTCGCCGATCTGCTTGGGCGAACCGAGGTTGAACGGCTGGCCGGCGATCTCGTAGGCCTCGTTCTCGAGCGCCAGCATGCGCTCGGCCAGCACGCGCGACTGCTCCGCCAGCCGGGCGCTGTCGATCAGCACGCCATGGCGCTCGACGCGGCCCAGCACGAAGCTGGTGGGCATCTCGATGGACTCGTAGACGAACTTCAGGCCCGGCTGCGCGGCGATGCGCGGGTAGAGCGCCTGGTGCACCTGCAGCGTCATCTCGCTGTCCTCGCCCGAGTAGTGCGACGCCCGCTCGACGTCCACCTGCGAGAACGGGATCTGCTTGGCGCCCTTGCCGCACAGGTCCTCGTAGTCGATGCCCTTGCGGCCCAGGTGGCGGTCGGCCAGGCTGGACAGGCCGTGCGGGCGATGCGCCTCCAGCACGTAGCTTTCCAGCAGCGTGTCGTGCTCGAAGCCCTGCACCGCGATGCCGATGTTGGCGAACACGTGCATGTCGTACTTGACGTGCTGGCCCACCTTCTTCGCGTCCGGGTTCTCCAGCCACGGGCGCAGGCGCGCGATCACCTCGTCGAACGGCAGCTGCTCGGGCGCGCCGGCGTAGTCGTGGCGCAGCGGCACGTAGGCGGCCTTGCCCGGCTCCACCGCGAACGAGATGCCCACGATGCGGGCGCGCATCGCGTCCAGCGAGTCGGTCTCGGTGTCGAGCGCGGACAGCGGCGCCGCCTGCAGCTTCGCGATCCAGGCGTCGAGCTGCTCGAACGTGAAGATCGTGTCGTACTGGTGCGCGAGCGCCGGCGCCTGCACCGGCGCGGCGGGGGCGCC
>DASQCX010000698.1:0-7045 GCA_035634455.1 Burkholderiaceae bacterium | reverse complement strand
GCGCATCCGGCGCGGGCGGCTGGCGGGGAACGGTGGAAGGTGGGGCACGTCGGATTCTTTCGATCACAAAAAATGTGGGGTTCCGGCCCACAAAGTGCGCCGCTGGCTGTCGCGCAGCGCGGATGTTCTGCTACATTCCATTTCGGACGGTGTCCGTGAGGATATTGTCCCCTGCTTTTCCTCCCTGAGCAGGTGCCTTGCGTGATGACAGCGTCAAGGCTTTGCAGCCTCGGTCGTCCCCTGCGGATGCCGGGGCTCTTTCTTTTCCGCGGGCGCCGGAGGCGGCTTATCCCCCTTGCGCGCCAGGGCGGGGCCAAGGGCCGCAACACATAATGAGGCGATGAGCCTCTATCCCTGGGTCAAGGCCCTGCACCTCGTCTTCGTGTCCAGCTGGTTCGCCGGACTGTTCTACCTGCCGCGGATCTTCGTCAACCTGGCGCAGGTGCCGAGCGACAGCCACGCCGAACGTGAGCGCCTGCTCCTGATGGCGCGCAGGCTCTACCGTTTCGCGAGCCTGCTGATGGTGGTGGCGCTCGTGCTCGGCGCGACGCTGGTCGCGATGGCGCCGGCGCTGTTCCACACGGGGTACTGGCTGCACGCCAAGCTGCTGCTGGTGATCGTGGCGATCGGCTACCACCACATGTGCCGCAGCCTGCTGCGCAGCTTCGAGAAGCTCGAGAACCGCCGCCGCGAGCGCTGGTTCCGGGTCTTCAACGAGATGTCGGTGCTGCTGTTCGCGGCGATCGTCGTCCTGGTCGTCGTCAAGCCGTTCTGAGCAGCTGGCACGCGGGCGGTCGAAGGCGATGGACAAGGCCACCCGGGCGCCCGCGCGCATCCCGCGCCTGCCCGCGGACGCGCCCGCGCATCCGCGCGAGAGCTCGGCGCTGACGCTGGCGCTCGTCTTCACCGGGCTGGTGATCTACGCCAGCCTGTATCCGTTCAGCGGGTGGTTCTGGCCGGCGGGACAGCCGCTGTCGGCGTTGCTGGTGCCGCCGTGGCCGCGCTACCACCTCGGCTTCGACGACTGGTCCAACTTCGTCGGCTACATGCCGCTCGGGGCGCTCGTGTACGCCAGCGCGCTGCGGCGCGGGCGCCGGCCGCTGGCGGCGGGGGCGATCGCCTGCGTGCTGCCGTCGCTGCTGTCGTGGACGATGGAGTTCACCCAGCACTTCCTGCCGGGCCGCTATCCGTCGCTGATGGACTGGACGCTGAATTCCCTCGGCGCCGCCGCCGGCGCCAGCCTGGGCGTCGCCGTGCAGGCCGCCGGCGCGGGGGTGCGCTGGTCGACGCTGCGCGAGCGCTGGTTCGTGCCGCGCAGCGGCGCCACGCTGGCGCTGCTGACGCTGTGGCCGGTGGGCTTCCTGTATCCGCGCAACGTGCCGTTCTGCCAGGGGGTGACCTGGGAGCGGCTGCAGGAGGCGGCCTACGACCTGCTCAGCGACCACCCGCTGGCGCCCTGGTTCGACTGGCTGTGGGCCAGCCTGGGCACGAACACCGGGACGATGTCGATGGCCGCCGAGGCCTTTGCCGTGGCGCTGGGGCTGCTGGGGCCGTGCCTGCTGGCGTTCGCGGTCTCGCGTCCGGGCTGGCGGCGCGCGGCGCTCGTCGTGGCGGCGGTGGCGGTCGGGCTGGCCGCCAACACGCTGTCGGCGGCGCTGAACTTCGGGCCCGTGCACGCGCTCGGGTGGGTCACGGCGACCGTGCCGATCGGCCTGACGCTGGGCACTGTCCTGGCGCTGGCCTGCGTGCCGATCGGGCAGCGGGCGGCGGCGGCGCTGGGACTGGTGGCGCTGTCGGTCGACGTCGCCTTGGTGGCCCAGGCGCCGTCCGACCCGTACTACGCCCAGAGCCTGCAGCAGTGGGAGCAGGGGCGCTTCATCCATTTCCACGGCCTGGCGCAGTGGGTGGGCTGGCTGTGGCCGTTCGCGGCGCTGGCCGGGCTGTTCCGGCGGGTCGTGCGCAACGACGCGCCCGCGCCGGCCTGACCCCTTCCGCGCGCGACCGCCCAGCCATTCCTACAATGCCGGGATGTACTACAAGCACCACATCTTCTTTTGCCTCAACGAGCGCAAGCCCGGCGAGGACAGCTGCGCGCACGTCGGTGCTCAGGCCGGATTCGACCATTGCAAGTCGCGCGTCAAGTCCGCGGGCCTGGCCGGCCCGGGCGGCATCCGCGTGAACAAGGCGGGCTGCCTCGACCGCTGCGCCGGCGGGCCGGTGGCAGTCGTCTACCCCGACGAGACCTGGTACACCTACGTCGACCAAGCCGACATCGACGAGATCGTCGACTCGCACCTGGTGGGCGGCAAGCCGGTCGAGCGCCTGCTGCTGGCGCCGGACGTCGGGCGATGAACACCTTCACCCGGCGCGGCGAGATCGCGGGGCCGGCGGGCGCGCTGAGCGTCGCGGTCGACACCACCACCGACCTGCCGTCGCGCGGCCTGGCGGTCATCTGCCACCCGCATCCGCTGCAGGGCGGCACGATGGACAACAAGGTCGTCACCACCCTGGCGCGCGCGCTGGTGCAGCGCGGCTGGCGTGTCGCGCGCTTCGACTACCGCGGCGTGCGGCAGTCGGCCGGCGCGTGGGACGAGGGCGTCGGCGAGGTCGACGACGCCCTGGCGGTGGTCGCGGCCCATCGCGTGGCGGGCGAGCCGCTGGTGCTCGGCGGCTTCTCGTTCGGCGGTTACGTCGCGACGGCCGCGGCCGCGAAACTTCCGGAGGCCGACAAGCCTCTGAGGATGGTGCTCGTCGCCCCGTCCACCGTCAAACACCACGCCCCGCCCGTCACCGTCGAAACCCTGCTGGTGCACGGCGAGGCCGACGACGTCGTGCCGCTGTGGGCCTCGATGGACTGGGCGCGTCCGCAGGGGCTGCCGGTCGTCGTCGTGCCGGGCGCCGGGCATTTCTTCCACGGCCAGCTGATGATCCTGAAGTCGCTGGTCCTGCGCCATTTTGCCGAGTGACACCGGCGACCCCGTGAAAAGACTGCTCACCCTCCTCGGCCTGGCCGCCGCTGCCGTCGCTGCCTGCGCGCAGGCGCTGCCCGCGCCCGAGATCGCCGCGCGCGAATACTTCGTCATCGACATGAACGCCGACCAGGTGCTGGCTGAACGTGGCGCCGACACCTCCGTCGACCCCGCCGCGTTCACCAAGCTGATGACGGCCTACCCGGTGTTCGTCGCGCTGCGCGAGCACAAACTGGCGCTGGACCAGAAGCTGCCGGTGTCGCAGCGCGCGCTTGCCGAGCGCAAGGGCGGCGCCTCGCTGATGTTCGTCGACACGACGATGACGCCGACCGTCGACGAACTGCTGCAGGGCCTGATCGTCGATTCCGGCAACGACGCCGCCGTGGCGCTGGCCGAGGGCGTGGGCGGCGGCGTCGACGCCTACGTGGCGATGATGAACCGGCAGGCGCAGGCCTGGGGCCTGAAGAACACCACGTTCAGGAACGTCACGGGCCTGACCGAGGTCGGCCACCGCAGCACGCCGCGCGACCTGGCGGCGATCGCGCAGCACATCATCCGCGACTTCCCCGAGTACTACCACTACTACGCGCAGCGCGACTACGCGTACAACAACATCCGGCAGGACAACCGCAACCTGCTGCTCAAGCGCGATCCGAGCGTCGACGGCATGAAGACCGGCTACACCGAGGCCGCCGGCTGGTGCCTGCTCGGGAGCGCGCAGCGCGACTTCCCGAACGGCAAGCGCCGCCTGCTGGCGCTGGTGATGGGCGCCGACTCCGTGCAGGGCCGTGCCAACGAGGTGCAGAAGCTGCTCAACTGGGGCTTCACCGCGTTCGACGACGTCCGCCTGGTCGAGGCCGGCAGACCCGTGGGCGCGCCGGTGCAGGTCTGGAAGGGCACCCAGGCGCAGGTCGGCCTCGGCAGCCTCGAGGCCATCTACGTGGCCGTGCCCAAGGGCGAGGGCGATCGCCTGAAGACGGTGGTCGAGCGCACCGACCCGCTGGTGGCGCCGCTGACCAAGGGCCAGCGCGTGGGATCGCTGAAGGTGACGACCACCTCCGGTACCGCGATTGCCACGATCCCGCTCACCGTCCTCGAGGACGTCCCCCAGGCAGGGCTGTTCGGCCGCGCCTGGGATGCCATCCGCCTCTGGATCAAGTAGGCTAGTGACCTGAGCGACGCGCCGCCGTCCCGTGACGGCGGCGCCCCGCCCGGGTTCGCCCAGGAGCAACGACCATGACCGCCTTGCCCGACTCGCTGTGCTACCTCAACGGGGAATTCCTGCCGTTGAACCAGGCCAAGGTCTCGGTGATGGATCGCGGCTTCCTGTTCGGCGACGGCGCCTACGAGTCGATCCCGGTCTACCGGCGCCGCCTGTTCCGCTTCGACGACCACATGGCGCGGCTGGAGCGCAGCCTCGGCAAGCTGGAGATCGAGGCCGACCTCGATCGCGAGGCCTGGCTGGCGCGCGTGCGCAAGGTCGTCGACGCCAATCCCGCCGACGACCAGCTCGTCTACCTGCAGGTCACGCGCGGCGTCGCGCCGCGCTCGCACCTGATGCCCGCCGGCCTGGAGCCGACGGTGTTCGTCACGACCAGCGAGCGCACGCAGCCCACGCCCGCGCAGCGCGTGCAGGGGCTGGCCTGCGTCACCGCGCGCGATTTCCGCTGGGAGCGCGGCGACATCAAGAGCATCTCGCTGCTGGGCAACGTGCTGGCGCGCAAGATCTCCGCCGACCAGGAGGCCGACGAGACGATCCTGCTGCGCGACGACGGCTCCGGCGGCCCCTGGCTGACCGAGGGCGCGTCGAGCAACGTCTGGATCGTCCACGAGGGCGCGCTGCTGGGCCCCGCCCCCGACGAGCACGTGCTGGCGGGCGTGCGCATCGAGCTGCTGCGCGAGCTGTGCGAGGAGACCGGGATCGCGTTCAACCTGCGCCCGGTGAGCGAAGCCGACGTCCGCGCGGCCGACGAGGTGCTCCTGAGCTCCGCCTCGAAGGAAGTCATCGCCGTCACGCATCTGGACGGCGAGCAGGTCGGCCACGGCGCGTTGCGCGGTCGGCCGGGTCCGGTTTATGCCCGTCTCCACGAGGCTTACCAGCGTGCGATCCAATCGCAATCCATTTGAACGGTAGTGGCCACCATGCAAGAAATTCCGCCCGAACAGTCGCTGATCACGTACCCCAGCGCCTTTCCCATCAAGGTGATGGGCCCGCTGGCCGATGGCTTCGTCGACGCGATCGTGGAAGTGGCCAGGCGGTTCGATCCGGATTTCGACCACACGAAGGTGGAGACCCGGCCCAGCAAGGGGGGCAATTACCTGGGCATCACGATCACGGTCACAGCCACCAGCCGCCCGCAGCTGGACGAGCTGTACCGGACATTGACCGCGCATCCGATGGTCAAGATCGTTCTGTGATGGCCAGGCGAGGGAAGTACTCGCGGAAGGCTTCATGCATCTCACCAGGAACGAGACCGAAAAATGCGTGATGGCGCGCATCGTTCGGCAGAAAAAGCTACACCAGAAGAACTTCACGCTGAAGCAGTACGGCACCTGGACCAAGGCTGAGGCCGCGGCGAGGAAATGGGTCAAGGCGACCCTGGCGGTGCTGCCGCCGCCGATCGGCATGAAGAACCGGATGACCAGCCGCAACACGTCCGGCGTGGTGGGCGTGCGCCTGGTCCACGCGGTGCGGCGGCGCGAGGAGAAGGAATATCCGGACTGGCGCTGGATCGCCTTCTGGCCCGGCTGCCCGAACTCGGGCGGCATCGGCTGGTCGGTGAACAAGTACGGCGACGACCACGCGTTCGTGCTGGCCTGCCTCGCGCGCAAGCTCGAGACGGTCGACCGCGCCGCCATCGACGCCGAGTTCGAGGCCTTCCTCGGTTCGCGCGACTACAAGCGCCTGCTCAAGCTCAAGCAGATCACCCCGGGCTGAGCGTCGGCGCTGGTGCCGCCTTAAAATCGGGCACTCCGCCATTCGATCGCGCTCGATGACTCTCCCGGCCCCGGACGTCGACACCGTCCCGCCCCTGCTGCGCTTCGCGGGCCGCGTGCCG
This sequence comes from Burkholderiaceae bacterium, assembly GCA_035634455.1. Classification (GTDB taxonomy): domain Bacteria; phylum Pseudomonadota; class Gammaproteobacteria; order Burkholderiales; family Burkholderiaceae_C; genus Scleromatobacter. The sequence continues at coordinate 1,017 of DASQCX010000698.1, read as the reverse complement.
TACGAACCCACCGTCGAGGCGATGAAGGCCTTCACGGCCGGGCGCGGCTCCGAGACGCCCGACGAGATCTGGGTCGTCGAGCACGATCCCGTCTTCACGCAGGGCCTGGCCGGCAAGGCCGAGCACGTGCTCGACGCCGGCGGCGTGCCGGTGGTGCAGACCAACCGCGGCGGCCAGGTCACCTTCCATGGGCCGGGCCAGGTGGTCGCATACCCGCTCGTCGACCTGCGACGGCTGGGCATCTACGTCAAGGAATACGTGTTCCGGCTCGAGGAGGCGGTGCTGCGCACGCTGGCCGATTTCGCGGTCACCGGCCATCGCGTTCCCGGCGCGCCGGGCATCTACGTGCGGTTGGACGACCCGTTCGGCCACGCGGCGCTGGCGCACGATCGGCCCGTGTCCGACCCGTTCCGCGGACTCGGCAAGATCGCGGCGCTGGGTGTCAAAGTGAGCAATCACTGTACATATCATGGCGTCGCACTCAACGTCGCGATGGATCTGCAACCCTTCGCGCGGATCAACCCGTGCGGTTATGCCGGGCTGAAAACCGTCGATCTCGCTACACTGGGCGTCGTTGCCGATCGGGCAACGGTGGCCGACGCGCTGGGCCGCCGCCTCCGCGCGCAGTTCACGCGCTGAGTCTTCCCCGACGCCGGAAAGGCGCCGCCGCAGCCACCAACTCGGGCGCCGAGCCTGTTCCTCGCGCTCTACAACGCGACGTCCCACGAGGCCGCCGCCGCACCGAATGTCTTCCGAAGCCAACTCCTCCGACGTCGCGACGCCCGCCTACGATCCCAGCGCCAAGCAGAAGGCGCAGGCCAAGACCTCGCGCATCCCGATCAAGATCGTCCCGGCCGAGCAGCTGAAGAAGCCGGACTGGATCCGCGTGCGCGCCGCGCTGCCCAGCAGCCGCTTCTACGAGATCAAGCAGATCCTGCGCGAGCACAAGCTGCACACGGTGTGCGAGGAGGCGTCCTGCCCCAACATCGGCGAGTGCTTCGGCAAGGGCACGGCCAC
>DASQCX010000697.1:0-5243 GCA_035634455.1 Burkholderiaceae bacterium | reverse complement strand
GGCGCAGCGCACCGGCGATCCCGCCTGGGAATGGTCGCAGTGCCTGCCCTACTTCCTGCGCCACGAGGACCACTGGCGCGGCGACGCGCCCCCGCTGCACGCCGGCCCGGGCCACGACGCCAGCGGCCGGCGCCCCGGCGGCGAGTGGCGCGTCGAGAAGCAGCGCCTGTCGTGGCCCATCCTCGACGCCTTCGCGCAGGCCGCTGTGCAGGCCGGCATCCCCGCGGTCGACGACTTCAACCGCGGCGACAACGAGGGCGTCGGCTACTTCGAGGTCAACCAGCGCCGCGGCGTGCGCTGGAACGCGGCCAAGGCCTTCCTGCGGCCGGCGCTGCGGCGCGCGAACCTGCAGGTGCTGACGGGCGCGCACGTCACGCGGCTGCTGCTGGAGGACGCGCCGGCCGGATCCGGCGACCGGCTCGTCGCGCGCGGCGTCGAGCTGCGCCTCGGCGACGGCGCGACCCTCCAGGTGCGCTGCCGCGGCGATGTGCTGCTGTCGGCCGGCGCCATCGGTTCGCCGCAGATCCTGCAGCTGTCGGGCATCGGGGACGGCACGCGGCTGAAGGCGGCCGGCGTCGAGCCGCGCCACGAGCTGCCGGGCGTCGGCGGCAACCTGCAGGATCATCTCCAGGTGCGCGCGGTGTTCGCGGTCGACAACACGCGCACGCTCAACACGCTGTCGGCGACGCTGGTGGGCAAGGCGCGCATCGCGGCCGAATACGCGCTGGCGCGCAGCGGCCCGATGAGCATGGCGCCCTCGCAGCTGGGCGCGTTCACGCGCTCCGACCCGGGCCGGCGCTGGCCCAACGTGCAATACCACGTGCAGCCGCTGTCGCTCGACGCCTTCGGCGAGCCGCTGCACGCGTTCGAGGCCTTCACGGCCAGCGTCTGCAACCTGAACCCGGAGTCGCGCGGCGAGGTGCACGTCCGCTCGTCCGACCCGCTGCTGCCGCCGATGATCGCGCCGCGCTACCTCGCCACCGAGGGCGACCGCCGCGTCGCCGCCGACTCGCTGCGCCTGACGCGCCGCATCGTGGCGCAGCCGGCGCTGGCGCCGTTCCACCCGCGCGAGGTCAAGCCCGGCACGCAGTACGAGACCGACGACGAGCTCGCGCGCCTGGCCGGCGACATCGGCACCACCATCTTCCACCCCGTGGGCACCTGCCGCATGGGTCGCGACGGCGAGCCCGGCGCGGTGCTGGACTCGCGCCTGCGCGTGCGCGGGGTCGCCGGCCTGCGGGTGGTCGACGCCAGCGCGATGCCGGACATCACCAGCGGCAACACCAACTCGCCGACGCTGATGATCGCGGAACGCGCCGCCGAATGGACGCTGGCGGTCGCTCGCTGAACGCAGGGCGCGTCGCCGACGCATCGGGAAAATGTCACGGCCTGAACACCAAATGAACGCTGCCTGAACAGTGTTGGTGCATTGTGACAGCGGGAAAGCCCCGATGTGCAGCGCAACAACGCTCTCATACAGTGCATATACTTTCTTGTCATATGCCCCACAAGGCGCAGGTGACTCTGAAGGGGGTACGAGGAGACAAAACGCCGGCTCGAACGCTTATCGGGCCAGGCAGGCGGCGCCAAGTGGCGACTGCCGGACACAAACAGACGAAGGGCGCTGCCTACCGGCCGCGCCCTTTTGTCCTTTTCGGACGCGAAAGCGCGCGATCCCGCACTGCGCCGGTCGGCGCGGCGGCTCGTCGACAATGGCGCCATGATCGAACTCGTCACCGTGGCGGCCGCGTCCTGCCTCGCCGGCTTCGTGGATGCGGTGGTGGGCGGCGGCGGCCTCGTGCTGGTGCCCGCCCTGTTCGCCGCCTACCCGAACGCCGTTCCCGCCACGTTGTTCGGCACCAACAAGGGCGGCGCCATCTGGGGCACCGCGTGGGCCGCGGTGAACTTCGCGCGCCGCGTGACGCTCGCGCGCATGACGATGGCCTGGGGCATGGCCGGCGCGCTGGCCGGCAGCTTCGCCGGCGCGTACGCCGTGACGCTGGTCAGCGCCAAGCCGCTGAAGCAAGCGCTTCCTTTCGTGCTGTTGGCCATCCTGCTGTACACGCTGGCCAAGAAGCAGCTCGGGCGCGAGCACACGCCGCGCATGGCCGGCGGCGCCGAGGCCCGCGCCGCCGCCCTGATCGGCTTGGCCATCGGCTTCTACGACGGCTTCTTCGGCCCGGGCACCGGCAGCTTCTTCGTGTTCCTGTTCGTGCGCGTCCTGGGCTACGACTTCCTGCACGCGTCGGCGGCGGCCAAGATGCTCAACACCGCCACCAACTTCGCCGCGCTGGTGCTGTTCACGTGGACGGGCCACGTGTGGTGGCAGGTCGCCGCGGTGCTGGCCGTGGCCAACGTGGCCGGCAGCCTGATGGGCACCCGCCTCGCGCTCTCGCGCGGCGCCGGCTTCGTGCGCGTCGTGTTCATCGCCGTGGTGTCGGCGCTGATCCTGAAGACGGGCTACGACGGGTTCTTCCCGCACTGAGGGGCAAGAGCCCCGAACGAAAAACGGCCCGCGAAGCGGGCCGTCGTCGTCTCCGGGTCGGGCCGCCGCGGCGGCCCCACGGGCGTCAGCCCTGCGCGGCGACCGCCTTCAGCGTGCTGCCTTCCACGGTCACGTGCTGGCCCACGGTCGGCACGGCCGACTGGCGCACGGTGCGGACGCTGCCGTCGTCCATGCGAACGCGCACGTCGTAGGCCGTGCTGGTGCGCTCGTGCGACTCGATGGCATTGCCCAGCAGGCCGCCGCCGACGGCGCCGATGACGCCGCCCAGCGTGTGGTTGCCGCGGCCGGCGATCTTGCTGCCGATGAGCGCGCCGCCGACACCGCCGGCGACCGCGCCGACGCCGTTGTTCTGGCCCTTGACCTGCACCGGGGCGTAGCCCTCGATCACGCCGCAGGTGGTGCACACCGGCGCGGCGGCGGCGACCTGCTGCTGCCCGGCCGGCGCGTTGCCGCCCGCGGTTTCGTAGTGCGTCGTCTCGTGGTGCGTGGCGTGGTGCACCGGCTTGGTGGATTCGTTGACCGGCGCCTTCGCGTCGCCTTCGCCCGGCTTGGCGACGGACGACTGCTCCGTCGTCGCGGCGCCCGGCGTCGTGGTGGTGGCCACCAGCGGGACGGCGGCGTTGTCTGCGGTGGTCTCGTTGCCGTTGCCCTTGACGACCAGCGTGGTCGCGAGCGCGATGATCGTCAGGGCCATGAGGCCGCCGCCGATCCAGACGGCACGGGGCAGGCCGGCGGCGCCGGAACGGTTCGGGGTGGTGGTGGTGGTGTCCATGTGGGTTTCCTCTCGCTGCCCATTGTCTGTCGGGCTGACCCGAATTAAACGTACGGCCGCGTTGTCCGGATGTCAGCCAACCTGCCGAATTGCGTCAGAACGTGACCGGCGACCTGCCGACCCGGGGTCGGCCGACGCGGCGGCGTCCGTTTGTCCTACGCGACAGGAGGCCGGCGCCCGTCGGGTACGCTTCGCGCCATGCGCAAGGATGTCTCGTTCTCGGCCGTCGTCGCCGGCTTCATCGCGGTGCTGGTCGGCTTCACGAGCTCGGTGGCGATCGTCTTCCAGGCGGCGCAGGGGCTGGGCGCGACGCCCGAGCAGACCACGTCGTGGATCTGGGCGCTGGGCGTGGGCACCGGCGTGACCAGCATCGGTCTGTCGCTCTGGTACCGCCAGCCGGTGCTGACCGCGTGGTCGACGCCCGGCTCGGCGCTGCTGGCGGCCACGCACGGCGTGTCGCTGGCGAGCGCGACGGGCGCCTTCGTCGTCTCGGCCCTGCTGATCACGCTCGCCGGCGCGTCCGGGCTGTTCGAGCGCCTGATGGACAAGGTACCGATGGCGATCGCCGCCGCGCTGCTGGCCGGCGTGCTGACGCGCTTCGGGCTCGACGCCGCGCTCGCCGCGCATGGCGACATCGGGCTGGTGGGCGCGATGGCGCTCGCCTTCGTGCTGGGCCGGCGCTTCTGGCCGCGCTACGCCGTGCCGGGCGTGCTGGCGGCGGGCATCGCGATCGCGGCGGCCAGCGGGCGCATCGCGCTGGCCGGCGTGCAGTGGGGCTGGGCGCGGCCGGTGTTCGTGACGCCGGAGTTCAGCCTGCAGGCGGCGATCGGCCTGGGGCTGCCGCTGTTCCTGGTGACGATGGCCTCGCAGAACCTGCCCGGCGTGGCGGCGCAGCGGGCGGCGGGGGTGACGGTGCCGGTGTCGCCCGTGATCGCCAGCACCGGCCTGGCGTCGCTGCTGCTGGCGCCGTTCGGCGCGTTCGGCCTGAACCTGGCGGCGATCACGGCGGCGATCTGCATGGGGCCCGAGGCGCATCCCGATCCGAAGCGGCGCTGGGTCGCGCCGGTCGCCGCGGGCGTGTTCTACCTGCTGATCGGGCTGGGCGGCGGCGCCGTCGTCGGGCTGATGGGCGCGTTCCCGCACGCGCTGGTGGTGGCGGTGGCCGGGCTCGCGCTGCTGGGGACGATCGCGGGGGCGCTGTCGTCGGCGCTGGCCGTGGAGAAGCATCGCGACGCCGCGGCGCTGACCTTTCTCGTGACGCTGTCCGGCGTCAACCTGGCCGGCATCGGCGCGCCGTTCTGGGGCGTCGTCGCCGGGGCGGTCGCGCTCGGTGTGCAACACTTCCGGGCCCCGCCGCGGCCGACCGCCTGAATAGCCCTGCGGCGCCGCCGCGGGCGCGCCGCGCGCGATCATGTCGGGCCGCGTCCGCCGACGCCCTCGCGACATCCCCACCCCGAATCACCTTCCGACCAGGTGCCTCCATGAAGCTGCTGTTCGTCGCCGATCCGCTCGATACGTTCAAGATCTACAAGGACTCGACCTTCGCGATGATGCGCGAGGCCGCGCGCCGCGGCCACACGCTGTGGGCGACGCAGCCGGTCGACCTGAGCTGGCAGCGCGGCGGCCGCGTGCTGGCGCGCGCGCTGCCGATCGCATTGACCGGCGTCGAGGGCCACAGCCACGACCCCTGGTACACGACGACCGGCCCCGAGACCGTCGTGCTCGCCGAGTTCGACGCCGTCCTGATGCGCAAGGATCCGCCCTTCGACAGCGAATACTTCTACGCCACGCACCTGCTGAGCCAGGCCGAGCGCGAGGGCGCGGTCGTGCTGAACTCGCCGGCGGCGCTGCGCGAGCATCCCGAGAAGCTCGCGATCCTGGAGTTCCCGCAGTTCATCGCGCCGACGCAGGTCACGCGCTCGGCGGCCGACGTGCGCGCGTTCCACAAGGAGCACGGCGACATCA
>DASQCX010000696.1:0-2782 GCA_035634455.1 Burkholderiaceae bacterium | reverse complement strand
CCACGACAGTGCGGACGCCAGGGCCAGGGCGATCGCGACGGTCAGCGCGCCCACGGTGACCAGCGTGCTGGTGTCGTTGGTCATGTCGTCGCCTCAGAACAGGTCGTAGCGGTAGCCGACGTAGAAGAAGATCGAGTTCGTCGTGTCATGGTTCAGGGGCGCCTCGGTGTGCGTGTGTTCGTAGACGCCCTCGCCGAGCATGCTCGCGCGCCGCGACAGCCGCCAGGTGCCGCGCAGGCCCAGGCCCGCTCGATGCAGGTGGACGTCCATGTTGTCGTGCTGCTGGTAGTACGTCAGGGTCGGCTCGAGCGTGAAGTCGTTGTTGCTGAAGGCGCTGAGGTTGCCGTACGAGACCTGCGTGCCCTTGAAGGTCGGGGCGTGCAGCAGGCTGAGGTTGAAGTTGCTGATGTCGTGCTTGGAATACAGGTTCGAGCCCGTGAGCTGCAGCGTGGTGCCGTACTGCGCGCCGGTGGCCGGCATCGCCTCGAAGTTGCCGACGGCCGGCGTCGCGCCGACCTCGCTGTAGCGCAGGTCGACCGCGAGCTGCCAGCTCTGGTTGATCGGGCGCGACGCGCTGAGCAGGGCCTGGCGCGCGCGCGCCGTGGTCGCGATCGCGTCGGCCCGTACCTGCGCCAGCGACTGCGTCTGCAGCAGCTGCTTCAGCGAGGTCGCGCCGGTGCTGATCAAGGCATTCGTGAGATCCAGCGACGGCGCGTTGCGCGAATCGACCAGCAGCGTGACGGTCGTCTGCCCGGGAACCTGCGCCGAGCCCTGCAGCGAGAACGCGTTGAGCTTGTGGAACAGCAGGTCGTAGTCCAGCAGCGTGTAGGTCGAGAAGGTGTCGCCCGAGTAGCGCACCTCGACGCCGAGCGCGCGCCGGTTCGTGATGCCCTGCGTCGTCTGGTCGATCACGTAGGCGTCGCCGCCCCAGTGGTCCAGCAGGCCGTCGGCCTCGACCATCGCGGCGGCCATGCGCTCCTGCGGCGCGTTGACGAGCGGGTTGGACGGCGCGCCGCCCATGAGGTCGAACTTCCAGCCCTGGCTGACCGGATACGTCAGCGACGCCCCGTCGAACAGCCCCAGCAGCCCGCCGCTGATCGCCGACTGCCGGCCCACGCGCAGCGACAGGCCGCTCTCGTTGCGCTTGTAGTCGACGTAGGCGGCGCTCAGCAGGCTCTGCGCGTGCGAGGCGGAGCTCAGGTTGATCGAGTTCGTGCCGCGCAGCACGGCGCGGGTGTCGGAATCGGTGCCTTCGAAGCGCGCGCCGACGTCGACGCTCGTGACGATCGCCGACTCCGTGGTCTGGCTCAGCGTGGACTGGTCGATGCCCGCCGGCAGGTTGACGAGCGACTGCGTCCGCGCCTTGCCGCCGTAGTAGTACTGCGCGATGTTGCCGTTGAAGCGGTTGCGCGCGGTGGCCGGCTTGGCGGCGGCGGGCTCCGCGCCGCTCGCGGCCTGACCCGCGGGCGCCGCGGCGACGGCCTCGCCGGTCAGCGTGGCCAGGCGCTGGCGCACGCGGTCCGCGCCTTCGCCCTGCGGATACAGCCGCAGGTACAGCTCGTACTCGGTGCGGGCGCGGTCGGTGTTGCCCAGGCGTTCCCACACCACGCCCACGAGCTCCTGCGCCTGCTGCGAGCTGGAGTTCGGCGGCAGCAGCAGCAGCTGGTTCAGGGCCGTGACCGCGTCCTCGTTCTGGCGCGCCGCCAGCGCCGCGCGCGCTCGCTCGAGCAGCGGCGCGGCCTGCGCCTCGATTTCGGGCGACGCGACGACGGCGCTCGCGGCCCCCGCGGGCGGCGGCGCGGTGGCCGTCGCGCCGGCCGGCGCCGCGGGTGCCGCGCCGGCCAGGCCGGCGAAGACGATGTCGATGCTGCGCGAGGACGGCCCCTGGCGCGTGCTGACCGCGGCCGCCGCGCCGAGCTCCAGCGTCAGCGTCTTCGCGCGCTTGCCCTTGGCGACGGCGTAGGTCAGCGTGATCTCCGGGACGGACCCCTGCGCGGCGATGCGCCGGGATTCGTCGGTGGACTGGTTGACGACCGCCTCGTCCGCGGCCACCAGTTCCCAGCCGATCTGGTACAGCGTGGCCGGCGTGGTGGGCGACTGCTGCAGGAAGCGCACCGTGGCGTTGAAGGTGACCCGCGCGACCATGTCGTCGCCCTGCGCGAGCAACTGCACGTCGTCGATGGTCTGCGCCTGCGCGGCCATGGCGAAGGCGGCCAGCCACAGGGCCGCGAGCCAGCGCCAGGCGGGCAGCAGCGCGTGCGTGCGAGGGCAGGGCGTCGTGGGCATGGCTCAACCGCCCGGCGGGACGGGCCGCGGGCGCGGGCCGCCGCGCAGCTGCCGCGGGATCAGCTCGCCGTTGGTCACGTGGCAGGACACGCACGTCGTCTTGTCCGGCGCGAACTTGTACAGCGGCGACAGGTGCGAGTAGCTCACCGGCACCCACGCGATGGTGCGGTGGCAGGCGTCGCAGGAGCGCGTGGTCACGAAGTGGCCCGGCGGCTTGCCGCTGGCGGACAGGCCGTTGTGGCATGTCAGGCACTGGCCCTGGGCCAGTCCCTGGTGCGTGAACTGCGCCGGCGCCCAGGCCGTCGTGCGGTGGCAGGCGTCGCACGACTGGCTGGTCATGAGGTGCTTGGCGGGCCGTCCGGTCGCGAGCTGGCCGTTGTGGCAGGTCACGCACTGGCCTTGAGAGACGCCCTGGTGGTTGAAGGCCTGGCCGCTCGCCGTTGCGCCGTCGCCAAGATCGCCCGGGAGCACGCGCGGCAGGGCTCCGGGAATCAGT
>DASQCX010000695.1:0-1869 GCA_035634455.1 Burkholderiaceae bacterium | reverse complement strand
CCGAGCTGCGCCTGCACGATCGCCACATGGTCGCCGCCAACGGCTGCGGCGACGAGGACACCCGCCAGCAGTCGCTCGACGGCGTGCGCTTCCTGATCGAGCGCGAGTGCGACGGCATCGTCATGTGCAGCAACGCGCTGCGCGACGCCGACTTCGCCGCGCTGCACGCGGATTTCGCGAACATCGCCATCGTCAACCGCGACGTCAAGGGCATGAAGGCGCACTGCTTCACCGTCGACCACCGCGCCGCCGGCCGCGCCGCCGCCGACGCGCTGCTGGCGCACGGCCACCGCCGCATCGCCGTGATCACCGGCCCCGCCGTCGCCGGCGACAACAAGCAGCGCCTGCAGGGCCTGTTCGAGCGCCTGGCCGAGGCCGGCGTCGCGATGGCGTCGGTGCCGGTCGAGGAAGGCGACTTCAGCGCCCCGTCCGGCTGGGCCGCCTGCGAGCGCCTGGTGGCGCGCAAGCCGCGGATCAGCGCGCTGTTCTGCGCCAACGACCAGATGGCCATGGGCGCGATCAGCTACCTCGGCCACCACGGCATCCGCGTGCCGCAGCAGTGGTCGGTGATGGGCTACGACGACTCCGACGTCGCCGCCTTCCTCTCGCCGCGCCTGACCAGCGTGCGCATCCCGATCGCCGAGATGGCGCTCAACGCCTGCCGCATGCTCATGAACACGCGCTTCGGCACCGACCTGCCGGTGTCGCGCAAGTTCGTGCCGACGGTGGTGATGCGCGACTCGCTCGCCAGGGCGGGCTGAGGCGCGCGGCCGCTGCCGTTCCAGCGCGGTCGGCGCACGCCTCAGCGCCGTTGCACCGTCTTGTAGATCCCGCACCCCAGCACGAGGTCGTCGCCCACCGGCACGACGAACGATGTCTTGGGGGCGACCTGGCCTGTGGCCGGATTGAGGAAGTCGTAGTCGACCCAGCCGCCGCCGTGAGCGGCCGCGGCCCAGACGTCGCGCGTCAGCTGCGCGACGTCGGTGCCCAGGATCTGCGCGCCCGTCTTGCCCACGTTGTGCGGCTTGCCGGCGAACGCGTGGTAGACGAGCCCGCGATCCCACGCGAAGACGTACATGTCGCGGTCGGCGAAGCCGTTGGCCGCCTCGGTGATCTCGGCCAGGCAGGCGGGGCCGCGGCGCCGGTACAGCGCGACGGCCTTGGTGACGAGCGCATGGGCCTCGTCGGCCGTGCCCTGGCGCAACCGGAAGGTGCCGACCGCGCGTGCCAGCCTTTGCGCGCGCTCGCCCAGGCCGGCGGACGCCGACGAGGTCTGCTCGACCATCGTCGCGTTCTCCTGGGTGATGCCGTCCAGGTCGTGCAGCGCCTCCGACATCTGGCCCAGGCTGTTGCTCTGCTGCTCCGCCGCCGAGGTGATGGCGCGCACGCTGCCCGCCACCTCGCCGATGCCCGAGACGACGCTGGCGAGCAGCTCTCCCACCTCGTCGATGCGCGACGCGCCCGTGGCCACCTGCTCGCTGGAGGCGTCGATCAGCGACTTGATCTCGCGCGCCGCGTCGCCGCTGCGCAGCGCCAGCGTGCGCACCTCGGCGGCCACGACGGCGAAGCCGCGGCCGTTCTCGCCGGCGCGCGCGGCCTCGACCGCGGCGTTGAGCGCGAGGATGTTGGTCTGGAACGCGATGCCGTCGATCACGCCAATGATGTCGTGCACGCGCTGCGAGCTCGCGCGGATCGATTGCATGGTCTGGACGGCCTCGCGCATGCGGCTGCCGCCCGATTCGGCCGTCTCGTGCACGCGGCTGGCGAGCTCTTCGACGGCGCGGGCGTCGAGCGCGTTCCGCTTCACGGAGCCGCTCAGTTCCTGCACGCTGGCGAACGTCTGTTCCAGGCTCGCGGCCTGGCGCTCGG
>DASQCX010000694.1:0-3554 GCA_035634455.1 Burkholderiaceae bacterium | reverse complement strand
GCCGCCTACCTCAACGCGCAGATCGCCGCCGGCGCGCAGGCTGTGATGGTGTTCGACAGCTGGGGCGGCGTGCTGGCCGATGCCGCGTTCCGCGCCTTCTCGCTCGCGTACACGCAGCGCGTCCTGGCGCAGCTGCAGCGCGAGAAGGACGGCCAGCGCATCCCGGCCATCGTGTTCACCAAGGGCGGCGGCCAGTGGCTGGAGGCGATCGCCGACAGCGGGCCGGACGTCGTCGGCCTGGACTGGACGACCGACCTCGGCACGGCGCGGCGCCGCGTCGGCGACCGGGTCGCGCTGCAGGGCAACCTCGATCCGATGGCGCTGTTCGCACCGCCGGAGGCCATCCAGGCCGAGGCGCGCGCCGCGCTCGACAGCTTCGGGCCGCAGCGCGATGCCGACGGCCGGGTCGGCGGGCACATCTTCAACCTCGGCCACGGCATCAGCCAGTTCACGCCGCCTGAACACGTCGCGGCGCTCGTCGAGACGGTGCATGCTCACTCGCGCCGCCACCACGGCCGGTAGCAGACCAGTTGCGCACCGGGAGAACATAGGCGGTGCGCAATTCGTCCGGTAAGTGAGCGCTCAGGTGTTGACTTATCCCCAAAATTCAGCAAACGGCAACCTGGACATCGGGGGGGATGGCGGCCCCCCCGCAAAGCGCGAAGAGTAGGTGCAAGTCCTTGATTCAGCGGGGATTTTCGGGGATGCATCAAATTTGAGCTTTCCAGCGCCGAGCACGCCGAATCAAGCCCTTGGCGGCGGTTCCGCCAGCTTTCCCACAAAGTTATCCACAGAATCTGTGGGCGACTGCAAAACTCCTTACGGATCATGAGCTTATCGCTCGCAGCTCAAAAATCTGACAACTTTCGGCCCCAAGTCGGAGCCGTCGCGCCGGGGAAGCTCGCCTGATGCGCGTCGCCGTCGCGATCGATGCGCCCCAGTACGCCGGCCTGAGTTCGCTGCTCACCTACGAGAGTGAGCAGCCGCTCGCACCCGGTACCTTGGTGCGTGTGCCGCTGGGCCGGCGCGAAGTGACGGGCCTGGTGTGGGACGCCGACTTTGCCGCCATGGACGCCGCGCTCGCGGACGCGCCGGCCAACGGCGGCGAGCGGCCCGCGATCGCGCTGCGCCCGGTCATCGAGGCGCTGTCCAGCCTGCCGCCGCTGCCGGCCGACTGGCGCGCGCTGGCCGAATTCACGGCGCGCTACTACCAGCGCAGCCTCGGCGAGGTGGCGCTGGCCGTGCTGCCCCCGGAGCTGCGCAAACTCGACGACACGGGCCTGGCCAAGCGCGTGAAGAAGAAGCGCGCCCACGCGATCCCGGAGTCCGCCGAGCCGCCGCGGCGCCCGCCGCTGACCGCCGAGCAGTCGGCCGCGATGGCCACGCTGGGCGACTGGGCGTCGGCGCCGAATCCGCCGACTACGCTGCTGTTCGGCGTCACGGGCAGCGGCAAGACCGAGATCTACCTGCGGCTGGCCGAGCAGGCCCTGGCGGCCGGCAAGCAGGCGCTGGTGCTGGTGCCCGAGATCAACCTGACGCCGCAGCTGGAGCAGCGCTTCGCCGCGCGCTTTCCCGGCCGCCGCCTCGTCTCGCTGCACAGCGCGCTGACCCCGGCGCAGCGGCTGCAGAACTGGCTGGCCGCGCACCTGGGCGAGGCCGACCTGGTGCTGGGCACGCGGCTGGCGGTGTTCGCGTCGCTGCCGCGGCTGGGGCTGATCGTCGTCGACGAGGAGCACGACCCGTCATACAAGCAGCAGGATGGCGCGCGCTACTCGGCGCGCGACCTGGCCGTCTACCGCAGGCATCTCGCGAAGGTGCCGGTGCTGCTCGGGTCGGCGACGCCGTCGCTGGAGACCTGGTCGCACGCGCAGACCGGCCGCTACCGCCAGGTGACGCTGGCCGAGCGCGTGGGCCGCGGCGCGCTGCCCGCGGTGCGGCTGCTGGACATGGCGACCGTGCCGCGCCCCGCGCCGCGCGCGCCGCCGCAGGCGCTGGCGCCGCAGCTGATCGAGGCGATCCAGCAGCGCGTCGCGCGCGGCGAGCAGTCGCTGCTGTTCCTCAACCGCCGCGGCTTCGCGCCGGTGCTGCACTGTCCGGCCTGCACGTGGAAGAGCGGCTGTCCGCACTGCAGCGCCTGGCGCGTGTTCCACAAGGGCGAGCGCATCCTGCGCTGCCACCACTGCGGCACGCAGGAGCCGGTGCCGCGCGCGTGCCCGGAGTGCGGCAACCTCGACATCGAGCCGATGGGCCGCGGCACCGAGCGGCTGGAGGAGCAGGTCGCCGAGCTGCTGCCCGGCGCGCGCGTGCTGCGCATCGACGCCGACACCACGCGCGCCAAGGGCACGCTGGAAGCGCAGCTGGCCGCGGTGCACGAGGGCGCGGTCGACGTGCTGGTGGGCACGCAGATGGTCACCAAGGGCCACGACTTCCGCCGCGTCACGCTGGTGGCCGCCGTCAACCCGGACAGCGCGCTGTTCGCGGCCGACTTCCGCGCGCCGGAACGCCTGTTCGCGCTGCTGATGCAGGCCGGCGGACGCGCGGGCCGCGATGCCGACATCGCGCGCGGCAGCCAGATGTGGGTGCAGACGTACAACCCGGGCCACGCGCTGTTCGAGGCGCTCAAGAAGCACGACTTCGCCGCCTTCGCCGCGACCCAGCTGGCCGAGCGCGAGTCGGCCGGCCTGCCGCCGTACTCGCACCTGGCGCTGCTGCGCGCCGAGGCGAAGACCGAGGACGTCGCCGAGGCCTTCCTGCGCGCGGCACGCGACCTGGCCAAGGCCTGCCCCGAAGCCGCCGATGTCATGTTCTACGCGCCGGTGCCGCCGTCGGTGGCCAAGGTGGCGGGCTTCGAGCGGCGCCAGATGCTGATCGAGTGCGCGTCGCGCGCGACGCTGCAGCGGCTGCTGGCGCTGTTCACGCCGGAGCTGCCCGCGCTCAAGGCCTCGCACCGCGGCATCGTGCGCTGGGCGATCGACGTCGATCCGCTGGGCATCTGACAAGCCGTAGACGACGGTCCGCTGCAGTACAGTCGCTGACTTTCGACCCGACAGCGAGCGCTCGCAGGAAGACCGGCGCGACGCCGCCCGCCGATGACCGTCCGCTTCGTCCCGTTCACCGAGCTCGATTTCCACGCCTGGCTCGCGCAGGCCATCCCCGCGTTCGCGCTGACCAACGTCGAGGACGGCCGCTGGTCGCTGGCCGAGTCCATCGAGAAGTCGCAGGAAGCGCACGCCGCGCTGCTGCCGCAGGGCCTGGCGACGCCGGACCAGTTCTTCGTGCACCTGCACGACGACGCGAGCGGCGAGCGCGTGGGCACGCTGTGGTGGACCGAGGCCGACAAGGGCGGACGGCGCGAGGCCTGGATCTACAACATCGAGATCGACGACGGCGCGCGCCGGCGTGGACACGCCCGCGCGGCCTTCGCCGAACTGGAGCGCGTCGTGCGCGAACGCGGCGTGCAGCAGATCGGCCTGCACGTGTTCGGCCACAACGCCGGCGCGCGCCGGCTCTACGACATGCTCGGTTTCGAGCCCACCAGCATCACGATGCGAAAG
>DASQCX010000693.1:0-3238 GCA_035634455.1 Burkholderiaceae bacterium | reverse complement strand
TACGACGCCTCGAGCGCCATCACGTCCGGCAGGTAGACCGCGGTCGACAGCGCCGTCGTCATCGCGGTGTGGTGGTCGTCGTACTGGCGCATGACGACGTCGATGCCGACGTCGGGATGGCGCTGCGACCACTGCGGGATGGCGTCCTTGACGATCTGGTCGACCAGCGGGAACGCGGCCACCGTCAGCGTGCGCGCCGGCCTGGCGCGCGCCGCGGGCGCCACGGCGGCGGCCACGCCCGCGGCCAGCACCCCGCGACGGGTCGGTGCGAAGGTGCGCGCACCGCGCAGGAAATCGTCGGAAGAAGTCATCGGACGGGCGGACGACCGGGCGGGGGCGCGAAGGCGTCGGTGCGGGCGCGCGAGGCGGGCGTCGTCGGCATGGCTTGTCTGGTGAGTCTTGTTTTATCGGAACCGGAATCCGCGCTGCAAAAGTATTCTTGAAAGCGCTTTCAATATTGTTCAACGAGGTTCCGGCCAGCCGTTACAGCGTAAACCCGAAGACGGAAAGCCGCCCGCCGATGCCGGGGCACGCCGGCATGCGCCGACCGGGCGCGCTTCAGCGCAGGATGCGCCGCGTCGATTCGCGCGCCACCAGCTCGGGCGGCGGCAGGTCGGCCGCGGGCGCCTCGCCCTTGAGCATGGCCAGCATGGCGGCGGCGGCCCCGGCGCCGATCTCGTAGACCGACTGCCGGATCGTCGTCAGCGGCGGCACCGAGAACTTGGCGGGCGCCAGGTCGTCGAAGCCCACCAGCGAGACATCGTCGGGCACGCGCACGTTGCGCCGGTACAGGCCGAGCGCGGCGCCGATGGCGGTCTGGTCGTTGGCGGCGAAGATCGCGCTGAACGCCAGCCCGCTCTCCAGCAGCCGGTTGACGGCCAGCAGGCCGCCGGCCTCGGTGAAGTCGCCGGCCAGCACCAGCGCGGGGTCGAACGGGATGCCCGCGCGTTCCAGCGCGGCGCGGTAGCCGGCCTCGCGGTCGAGCGCGTCCTTGTGCAGCGGGTCGCCCGCGATGAAGGCGATGCGGCGGTGGCCGCACTCGACCAGGTGCTGCGTCGCGAGCAGCCCGCCGGTGAAGTTGTCGAAGGCGATCGAGAAGATGCGCTCGGTGCGCAGCTCGCGCCCCACCACCACCATCGGCACCTGGCTCGCATAGCCCTCGAGCGCCTCGCTGGACATGCGCCCCGCCAGCACGATCAGCCCGTCGGCGCGGCGCGACATCAGCGCCTCCATCGCCTTGCGCTCCTCGGCCTCGTGCCAGTGGCCGCTGACGAAGATGGGGATGTAGCCGGCGACCTCGAGCCGGTCCTCGATGCCGCGCAACGCCTCGCCGTAGAACGGGCTGTTGATGGTCTGCGTCAGCACGCCCACGCTCAGCGTGCGGCCGCCGGCCAGGCCGCGCGCCACCGGGTTGGGCCGGAAGCCCAGCGTGCGGATCGCCTCGTCGATCGCCTCGCGCTTCTCGGGGCTGACCGTGGCCGTGCCGTTGAGGATGCGCGAGACCGTGCTCGGCGAGACGCCGGCCGCCTTGGCCACCATGCCCAGCGTCACCGTGCTCGCGCCGGTGGCGTTGGACGCGGTGCTGGGCGAGCGCTTGCGGCGGACGGACGGCTGGTTCATCGTGACGGGATCTGGCGGCTGAGCGACCCCCGCAGTGTAGGCGCGGTAGCGCTTTCGTGCGCGGCCGTGGACGTGGGGGGCGCGCGGACGCGCGACACGCGCGGGCCCGTGGCGCTCAGAGCGCGGAACGCGCGGCCAACGCCTCGAGCTCGCCCGGCGCCAGCACGCGCAGCGAGGGCTCGCCGTCGTGCGTGGCCAGGCCGTGCATCTCGATGGACTTCTGCATGCGCATGATGCGCGTGAGGAAGGCGATGATCTCCGGCGTGATCACCTGGCCCGGCACCAGCACCGGGATGCCCGGCGGGTACGGCGTGATCTGGTCGCAGCAGACGCGGCCGTCGAGGGCGGCGTTGGGCTGGCCCTGCTCGTCCAGCAGCGGGATGCGCTCGCCGTACTCGTAGAACGCGTCGCGCGGCAGGCAGGCCAGGCGCGTGAAGTGCGGCAGCTCGGGCATGCGCGCGCTGGCGCGCTCGGGGCGGCGCTCCTTGGACAGCCGCAGCAGCGCGTCGAACAGGCGCGACACCTTGGAGCGCGTCGTGCCCACCGTCAGCAGCAGCGTCAGCGTGTTGTGCGTGGACTTCTCGACCTGGATGTTGAAGCGCTCGAACAGCTCGGCGCGCAGCTCGTCGGACGAGAAGCCCGAGGCCGTGATGTCGATCGTGATCTTCGTCGGGTCGAGGCGGATGCCGTCGCCGGCGAGCTCCTCGGGCAGCAGGTCGGCCAGCTCCAGCGCGCGGAACACGCCGGTCGCGTTGATCTTCTCGCGCAGCTCCTGCGCGTACTTCAGCGAGCGGTCGAGCAGCCGGTAGCCCTCCATCACCGCCTGCTTGCGCGCCACGTCCAGGCTCGCGATCAGGTTGTACTGCGGGCTGGTCGACGCGTGCATGTTGAAGTTCTCGCGGAACAGGTGCTCGTCGAACAGCGGGTCGTTGACGTGGATCATGCTGGCCTGCGAGAAGGCCGACAGCACCTTGTGCGTGCTCTGCGTGCAGTAGTCGGCGCCGCTCTCCAGCGCGGTCGGGCGCAGCGCCGGATGGAAGCGCGCGTGGCCGTACCAGGCCTCGTCGACGATCACCTTGATGCCCGCGGCGTGCGCCGCCTCGATGATGGGCGCGAGGTCGTAGCGCAGGCCGTCGTAGGTGCACGACGTGAGGATCAGCACGCGCGCGTCCGGATGCTGATCGATCGCGGCCAGCACCGTGGCGCGCGGCACCGGGCCGAACAGGCCGTACTTGCGGTTGACCGACGAGTCCAGGTAGATCGGCCGTGCGCCCGACAGGATCACGCCGTGGTGCACCGACTTGTGGCAGTTGCGATCGAGCAGCAGCTTGTCGCCCGGGGCCAGCAAGGTCTGGAAGATCACCTTGTTGGCGGTGGAGGTGCCGTTGGTCGCGAAGTAGGTCTTGCGCGCGCCGAAGGCCTGGGCCGCGAGGCGCTGCGCCTGCACGATCACGCCCGTGGGGTGCAGCAGCGAATCGAGCATCTCGACCGAGACCGAGAGGTCGGCGCGCAGCAGGTTCTCGCCCGCGAAGTCGTAGAAGTCGCCCACCCAGGGGCTGCCCTTGATCGAGTCGCCGCCCGCATGGCCCGGCGTGTGCCAGCTGTCCTTGGCCATGCG
>DASQCX010000692.1:0-5533 GCA_035634455.1 Burkholderiaceae bacterium | reverse complement strand
GTCGGCGCCGCATGCTGCATCGCCGCGCGCAGGCTCAGGCCGATCACCCAGGAGGCGCGTTCGTCGTCGGGCACCGGCAGGCCGAGGTCGGCGCACGCGGCCTGGATGCTGTGCACGATCAGCGCGGTGGAGTCGAACAGCGTGCCGTCCCAGTCGAAGACGACGAGGTCGAAGCGGCGCGGGCGGTCGGGCGAGGCTGTCATTGCTTCTCCAGCGCGGCGACGAGCGCTGCGCACTCCGGCGGCAGCGGCGCCTCCAGCTCGAGGCGTTCGCCGGTGGCGGGATGGTCGAAGGCGAGTCGGCGCGCGTGCAGGAACATGCGCTCGAAGCGCAGGCCGGCCACCGCCTCGCCGCGCGCGTAGCGGCGGTTGAGCGCGAAGTCGCCGTACCGGTCGTCGCCGACGATCACGTGCCCGGCATGCTGCAGGTGGACGCGGATCTGGTGCGTGCGGCCGGTCTTGATCGTGACGTCCAGCAGCGTCGTGTCGGCGAACTGGCGCGCGACGCGCACCAGCGAGATCGAGCGCTGCCCGTCGGGATGGTCGTCCGCGACGGGGTAGACGCGGCGCTCGCCCGCGGCGTCCTCGGTCTTGTGCAGCGCGACGTCGATCACCTTGAGCTTCGCCGGCCAGAGGCCCACCACCAGCGCGGCGTAGGTCTTGCCGGTCTCGCGGGCGCGGAACTGATCCTGCAGCGCCACCAGCGCGCTGCGCTTCTTGGCCAGCAGCAGGATGCCGGAGGTCTCGCGGTCGAGCCGGTGCACCAGCTCCAGGTACTTCTGCTGCGGCCGCGCGCGGCGCAGCTGCTCGATGACGCCGAAGCTGACGCCAGAGCCGCCGTGCACGGCGGTGCCGGCCGGCTTGTCGATGGCCATCAGGTGCTCGTCCTCGAACAGGATAGTGAACTCGCGCGGCGGCGCGGCCTCGGCCGGCGCCGCGGGCGTGGCCAGGCGCACCGGCGGCACGCGCACGACGTCGCCGGCGGCCAGCTTGGTGTCGGCCGACGCGCGGCCCTTGTTCACGCGCACCTCGCCCGAGCGGATGATGCGGTAGACGTGCGTCTTGGGCACGCCCTTGAGCTCGCGCAGCAGGAAGTTGTCCAGCCGCTGGCCCGCGAACTCGGCGTCGACGGCGACGCTGCGCACGGCCGGCGCCGCCGCGGGAACGGCCGGCGCGGCGGCGGCCGGCGTCGGCCGGGCGGCGGGCGCCGCGGGCCGTGCGGCCGGCTTCGCGCCGGTGCCGGGAGCGGCCGGGCGGCGCGCCGCCGCCTTCGCCTTGGGTGCACCGCGGGCCACGGTCTGGGCCGGCTGGCGTTTCCCATCTATAATCGGCCGAACCACGTTTGCGCCATGAGTTATTGATTTTCGGGAGTTTACCCGGGCAATCCCCAACGGGATTCTGCGGCGGACTTTCAAACTCGATGACAAAGCTGGGCGAAGGTGGCGCCGAATATCGAGAGAGACGCGGCGAAAACAGGTGATGCAACGCGCTCGGCGCCCCGGCAGGCCGGTGACCACGAAGTGGCCCGGCGGTCGAATGCAAAGACGCGGAAGAGCAACGACACAAGAACCGACCTGCCCTGGTTGCAGGTCTGGAGATAAAGGTTTCCCAAGGTTGCCAGAAGCCATTCCCCGACGGGTATGGCAGCTGGCGGCCGGTGCCAGATCCTTTGCAATCGCAAACGCATGGCGTTCGTTTCCCACCCCCATCCGACCCTGTCCCGCCTCGCGGGCGAACCCGCACGGCCCTGGCCGCTGCCCGGCGCACGAGCGCGCCGCGCCGGCGCCACCGCCCTGCCGTCGCCGCGGATCCGGGCGCGTCGGGCGCGCGGACCTGCAGGAGCGGCCGCGGCCGCGGCCGCAGGTGCTCCTCGGGAAACGGCCCTCGCATCGCGACGCTTGGACTAAAGCACCAGAGCGCCAACGCCGCGCCCGTCATCCGCCCCGCACCCCGGGGCACGGCGGCGCGGTCCAGGGCGGTTCCTTCCTTCGGTTCCCGTTTCGTTTCTCGTGCATCGTTGACGCGCTCCCCGGAGCCCACCACGTGGGCCCGGACGGAGCGCAGTGAGACGACAGCCTCGTGCCGGCCGCCGGCCGCGCGAAGGCGATGAAGGAGTGCACGTGAAACGCATGCTGATCAACGCGACCCAGCCGGAAGAACGCCGGCTGGCGATCGTCGACGGACAGAAACTGCTCGATTTCGAGAACGAGATCGAAGGGCGCGAACAGCGCAAGGGCAATATCTACAAGGCGGTCGTGACCCGCGTCGAGCCTTCGCTCGAGGCGTGTTTCGTCGATTACGGCGAGGACCGCCACGGTTTCCTGCCGTTCAAGGAAATCTCGCGCCAGTATTTCCGCGAGGGCACCGACGTCAAGTCCGCCCGCATCCAGGACGCGATCCGCGACGGCCAGGAACTGCTGGTGCAGGTCGAGAAGGAAGAGCGCGGCAACAAGGGCGCGGCGCTGACCACGTTCATCTCGCTGGCCGGCCGCTACCTGGTGCTGATGCCCAACAACCCGCGCGGCGGCGGCGTGAGCCGTCGCATCGAGGGCGAGGACCGCGAGGAGCTCAAGGAGAACCTCGACCAGCTCGAATACCCCAAGGGCATGAGCCTGATCGCGCGCACCGCCGGCATCGGCCGCAGCGCGCCCGAGCTGCAGTGGGACCTGAACTACATGCTCAAGCTGTGGGACGCCATCGACGGCGCCTCCAAGACGGGCAAGGGCGCGTTCCTGATCTACCAGGAATCGTCGCTGGTCATCCGCGCCATCCGCGACTACTTCACCGCGGACATCGGCGAGATCCTGATCGACACCGACGACATCTACGAGCAGGCCCAGCAGTTCATGAACCACGTGATGCCGGAGTCGGCATCGCGCGTGAAGCGCTACCGCGACGACGCGGCGCTGTTCAGCCGCTTCCAGATCGAGCACCAGATCGAGACCGCGTTCTCGCGCACGGTCAACCTGCCGGCCGGCGGCGCGATCGTCATCGACCACACCGAGGCGCTGGTGTCCATCGACGTCAACTCCGCCCGCGCCACCCGCGGCGGCGACATCGAGGAGACCGCCACCCGTACCAACCTCGAAGCCGCCGACGAGATCGCGCGCCAGATGCGCCTGCGCGACCTGGGCGGCCTGATCGTGGTCGACTTCATCGACATGGAAGAGTCGAAGAACCGCCGCGAGGTCGAGCAGCGCCTGCGCGACGCGCTGCGCAACGACCGCGCCCGCGTCCAGTTCGCCTCGATCAGCAAGTTCGGCCTGCTCGAGCTGAGCCGCCAGCGCCTGCGCCCGGCGCTGAGCGAAGGCAGCCACATCACCTGCCCGCGCTGCAACGGCACCGGCCACATCCGCGACACAGAGTCCTCCGCGCTGCAGATCCTGCGCATCATCCAGGAGGAGTCGATGAAGGAGAACACCGCCGCCGTGCACGTGCAGGTGCCGGTGGAGGTGACGTCCTTCCTGCTCAACGAGAAACGCAGCGAGATCACCAAGATCGAGCTCAAGCAGCGCACCACCGTGCTGCTCGTGCCCAACAAGCACCTCGAGACGCCGAACTACAAGCTCGAGCGCCTGCGCCACGACGACGCCCGCCTGGAGAACCTGCAGGCCAGCTACACGATGATCGAGGAGCCGCAGGACGAGGTGTCGATCACGCGCCGCGACAAGGCCAAGGCCAAGCAGGAGCCGGTCATCAAGGGCGTGCTGCCCGACCAGCCCGCGCCGCCGGCCCCCGCGCCTGCGCCGGTCGCCGCCGCACCGGTGGCGCCCGCCCCGCGTCCGGCCGCCGCGCCCGCCCCGGCTGCGGCCTCGGGCGGCTTCTTCGGCTGGGTCAAGAGCCTGTTCGGCGGTTCGCCCGCCCCCGCGCCGGCGCCCGCCCCCGCGCCCGCGACGGCCACCCCGGCCGCCAAGGGCGAGGCCCGCGAAGGCGGTCGCGACGGCCGCGGCCGTGACGACAAGCGTCGCGGCGGCCGCAACGGCGAACGCGGCGAGCGCGGTGGCGACCGCAACCGCGGCGCCGAAGGCCGCGGCGGCGACCGTGGCGAGCGCAAGGCCGGCGAAGGCCGTCCGCAGCGCGACGACTCGCGCCGCAGCGAGCGCGGCGAACGCGCAGAGCGCGGCGAACGCACTCGCGAGACCGTGATGGAAAGCGGCGAGGCCCGCGCGGAAGGCCGCGGCCGCCGCGGCGAGCCGCGCGTCGACGGCGCGCCGCGCGAGGGCGGCCGCGAAGGCGGTCGCCGCGAGCGCGGCCCGCGCGAGGAGCGCCCGTCGCAGGTCGAGGGCGCCGATGGCGTGACGGCCGAAGCCGCACCGCAGCGCGAGCGTGGTGACCGCGGCGAGCGCGGCGGCCGTCGTCCGGCCCCGGCGCAGGCGGTCGAAGGCGCCGAGGTGCAGACGTTCGGCGAACTGGGCGCGCAAGGCGAACTGGCCGACGTCGCGCCGGGCGCCGAGGCGATCGAAGGCGCCGTCTCCGGCGACGGCACGCCGTCGGCCGAGGGCGAGCGCGAAGGCCGTCGCCGCCGTCGCCGCCGTGGCGGCCGCGGCCGCGACGAGGCCAACGGCGAAGCCGGTGCCGAGGGTGCCGACACCGAAGGCGCGCGCGCCGAGGGCGAGTCCGCGGAAGGCGCCGAAGCGGCTGCCGACGGCGAGGCTCCGGCCGAAGGCGAAGGCGGTGGTCGTCGCCGTCGCGGCGGCCGCAACCGCGGCCCGCGCCGCGAGGACGGCGTCGGCGACACCAGCGGCGAGACCGCCACCGGCGACCTGCCCGGCAACGCCGCGCTGACCGAACCCGCCGGCGTGGCCGAGCCCGCGCTCGCGCCGGGCCTGGCCGACAGCGCCGTCGAGCCGGTCGACGCCGACGAGACGCCGGCCCGCGTGGCCGTGCCGTTCGAGTCGCGCGCGTTCGCCGCGCCGGCCCAGGCTCCGGCGCCCACGTCGGTCGCCGCGGCGCCGGTCGCGCGCGTCGCGCCCGTCGTGCCGAAGTTCGACCTGCCGATCGGCGACCTCGACAGCCTCGCCGGCTCGGCCGGCCTGGAGTGGGTGCACTCGAACGCCGACGCCGTGCGCGCCGCCCAGGAGGCGATCGCCAACACGCCCAAGCCCGCGCACGTGCCGCGCGAGCGGCCGCCCGTGGTCATGGTCGACGAAGGCCCGCTGGTGCTGGTCGAGACCCGCAAGGATCTCAGCCAGATCACGCTGCCGTTCGACAACCAGGCCTGACGCTTGCCGGAGTGACGCGATGACCCGCCGTGCGTCCGCCCTGCCCCGCCACGCTCGTCCGTTCGCACCGCGGCCGCGCGGCGTGGCGGCGGCGGCCGTCGCCATCGCTTCGCTGCTGTCGCTCGCAGCGTGCAAGGACGACGACGCGGGCCCGCTGACGCCGGCAGGCGCGGCGCTGGTCGCCTCGGCCCCGGCCGTCGCGGCCACGAAGGTGCCGCCGCCGCCGGTCCTCGCGGCCGCGAGCGAGACGCCGGCAGCGCCGGCCAGCGGCGCCGTCGCCGGCGACCTGGCCGTCGTCGACGCGCAGCTCGA